>ANAW01000141.1:0-36909 GCA_000340945.1 Nocardiopsis synnemataformans DSM 44143
GTCCGGTGGCGCGGGCCAGGGCCTCGCGGGCCCCGGTGACCTCCACGCGCTCCTCCTCCGGCAGGACCAGCCACAGGTGCGGCCACAGCACGGCCAGGTCCGCGCGGTGGTCCCGGGCCAGTCGCGTGCGCACGGCCCCGATCCGGTCACCGCACCAGGTGGGGCGCTCCGGCCGCTCGGGGGAGACCCGCGCCATGCGGTCGTAGGCCTCCGCGAACGCCTCCTCCCCGCCCCCGCGCCGCGCCCGCTCGACCTCCCCGCGCAGCCGGTCCCACCTCGCGCGGCGCGACCGCACCCGCCGCGCGGTCCAACCGCGCAGCGGCGGCGGCCACCTTTCCCAGTCCGCGGCCGTCCACAGGCGCTCGACCAGCCAGCCCAGGCCCTGGGCGACCAGGCCCACGGCGGTGCTCCCGGCCAGCACGGCGGCCAGTACCAGGGCCTGGCCGCCGAGGGTGTCCACGCGCGGGTCCGCGGCCCAGCCGGTGACCCGCTCGGCCAGGTGCCCCACGTCCCACGCCCCGGCCCAGCCCAGGGCGTACGCGGCGGTGGCGACGGCCAGGTAGAGGGCGCCGGGCAGCGCGAGGGCGCTGCCCCACCTCTCGGTGAGCCTGCGGCCCAGTTCCGCCCACAGGTCGCCCACCGCCTACCGCCCCCGCGGCGGTCGCAGGGAGGTGCCGCTGACCAGGCAGAGCGGCACGTCCTCGGCCGGTGTGGGCTCCCACGTGCGCGCGCACCGGCCCCGGGGGCACCCGTACAGGGCGGAGGCGGGACGGGGCAGGCCGATCCCGGCCACCCCCGCACCCCCGGACCCCACCCGGTGCACCCCGTCGGCGTGGGCGGCCAGCCCGCGCCCGTCGAGGGCGACCAGGGCCTCCCGGAGCCGGGCCAACTCCGCCGACGCGTCCCCGCCGCCGCGTGCGGCCCCGAGCACCGCGTCGACCAGCGCGGGCCCCTCGGAGCTCCCTTCCAACCGGTCGCGGATGTCGCGGGCGTGCTCACAGACCACGCCCAGCCCCGTCGCGGTGTCCTCGCTCACGGATCTCCCGTCCTCCCGGCCGCTCCCTGCGCGCGGGCGCCCTCCACGGCGACCGGCACGGGCCCCACCTCCCCGGGGGCCGTGCCCGGTGCGTTCGGGGCGCCCTCTCCCCCCACTCCTCTCGGCCAGCCCCTCTGTCCGAAAAGGGCGATTTGTGATCTACGCCGTAAAGATCCACCGCAGAACCACCCCTCCACGCCGGGGGAGGAGAAGCCGTTTCCCCGCGCCCCCTCCGCGTCCCCGCAGTTCCGGGCCCCCACCCCGTCCGCTCATCCGCGTCTCCCGTGGCTACACTGCACGCGTGGCCATCCAGATCTCACCCAGCATCCTGAGCGCCGACTTCGCGCACCTCGCCGACGAAGCGGCCGCCGTGTCCCCGTCCGCCGACTGGCTCCACGTCGACGTCATGGACAACCACTTCGTCCCGAACCTGACGCTCGGCCTGCCCATCGTGGAGTCCCTGCTCAAGGCCACCGACACCCCCCTGGACTGCCACCTGATGATCGAGGAGCCCGACCGCTGGGCCCCGGCCTACGCCGAGGCGGGCGCGGGCAGCGTCACCATCCACGCCAAGGCCGCCGGGGCGCCCGTGCGCACGCTGCGCGAGATCCGCCGCCTGGGCGCCCGCGCGGGCCTGGCCCTCAACCCCGCCGAGGCCGTCGAGCCCTACGCCGACCTCGTCGGCGAGATGGACATGCTCCTGCTCATGACCGTCGAGCCCGGCTTCGGCGGGCAGAAGTTCCTCGACGTGGTCCTGCCCAAGATCCGCCGCGCCCGCGAGATCCTCGACAGCCGCGAGGCCTCCGTCTGGCTCCAGGTCGACGGCGGCGTCAGCGACGAGACCATCGAGCGGGCCGCCGAGGCCGGAGCCGACGTCTTCGTCGCCGGTTCGGCCGTCTACGGGGCCCAGGACCCGGCCAAGGCCGTGGAGTCCCTGCGCGCCCTCGCCGCCGGGGCCTCCGCCAAGCCCTGACCCTCTGCAACCGAACGTCCGTCTGCGCAACGATCGCGACACGGTTCCACCCTCCGCTGGCCCCGTCCGGCGCCTTCCCCCTAGGCTGTGCGACTCGTAGTCGTGAATCTCGCTTGGTCGCGGCTCCGTCTTCCCCTCCGCCTTCGTGCGCGTGGGGGAGCGGCGCGGCGTGAGCGCGTTGCCAGGCGCGGACCCCTGGGAGTACGCGTTGAACGCTTGGACCGCCGAGCACCTGGCCATGGACGCGCTGTGGGAGGCGGAGACCGTCCCCATCCTCTGGCTCCAGGGCCTGGGGGACTGGCTCGCCCACCCGCTGGGCCTGGTCACCCACCTGGGCTCCCACACGCTCGTCATCCTCGCCCTCACCCTGGTCTTCTGGTGCGTCAACCCCGCCCTGGGCGCGCGCCTGTTCGTCGTGGTGGCCTCCTCCGGCGTGGTCAACCAGTTCTTCAAGTCCGTGCTCTACGGGGCCCGGCCCCCCTGGTTCGACGCCCGCGTCACGGCCCACACGAGTTCGGACAGCTTCGGGATCCCCTCCGGGCACACCCAGGGCGCCACCGTCACCTGGGGCTACCTCGGCATCAGGTCCGGCCGCCGCGCCGTGCTGTGGGCGGCGGTCGCCGTCATCGCGCTCGTCTCGCTCTCGCGGATCTACCTGGGCGCGCACTTCGTCAGCGACGTCGTGGCCGGGCTGCTGCTGGGCGGCGCCCTGCTGTGGGCGGTCCTGCGCTGGGAGGAGCGCGTCACCGCCTGGTGGCTGGGCCTGGGCACCGCCCGCTGGGTGGGCTACGCCCTGGCCGCCGCCCTGCTGCCCTGCCTGGCGGCCACCCTGTGGCAGCTGCTGGTGCGCGGGGACTGGGCGGTCCCCGAGGAGTGGGTCGGCGCCGTCCCCGCCGATCCGGCCGCCGAGACCCTCACCGGCCTGTACACGGTGGCCGGAGCCCTGCTCGGCGGGCTCGTGGGCTTCACCCTGCTCGCCCGGCGCGGCTGGTACAGCGCCGCGGGCACCCTGGCCTCCCGGGCCGCGCGCTTCGTCCTGGGCGTCTCGGTGATCGTGCTGGTGCAGGTGTTCGTGAGCGTGCTCTTCGGCCACCTGGCCGGGCTCGCCGACGCCGCCGTGTCCTTCGTCGCCTACGGCGCGATCACCTTCTGGGCCTCCTTCCTGGCCCCGGAGGCCTTCGTCCGCAGCGGTCTGGCCACCCGGCCCGGAACCGCGGCCGAGACCCCCTGAACGGGCGGGACGCGCGTGCGCGGCGACACGCCCGCCGTGGCCGCCCGCCCGCGCGTGCGCCGTCTCCGCCGACGGCCGCGGGGCCGGATGATTCGCGTCACACCGGCTAGGCGCTCCTGTTGACGAGGGGTTAGGATCCCTACCAGCAAGTTCAACACGTGCTCCGGGGTCGGTGTAATTCCGAACCGGCGGTGACAGTCCGCGACCCGGCCGAGTCCATCGGCCGGTTGAACCGGTGGAATTCCGGTACCGACGGTGAAAGTCCGGATGGGAGGCAGTACGTGTCGGGACGGCCCCTCGCCGCCCGCGTCCGCTGACGCGCGGCCCCGGTGCCGTCCTGTTCGTGGACCCTTCTCCACGCGTCCCCTCACCCCGGAGCCACCAGGCGAAGGGAAGACAAGGGCGTGTTCACCGGAATCGTCGAGGAACTCGGCGAGGTCGTCTCCATCCAGGCCGCGGGCACCACGGGCGAGGCCGCGCTGCTCACGGTCCGAGGCCCCCTGGTCAGCTCGGACGCCGGACACGGCGACTCCATCGCGGTCAACGGCGTGTGCCTGACCGTCGTCGCCCGGGGCGAGGGCACCTTCGCCGCCGACGTGATGAAGGAGTCGCTGGACCGCTCCAACCTCGGCGGCCTGGTCCCGGGCTCCCCGGTCAACCTCGAACGCGCGGCCCGCGCCGACGGACGTCTGGGCGGCCACATCGTCCAGGGCCACGTCGACGGCACCGCCGCCCTGGTCTCCCGGAATCCCGGCGACAACTGGGACGTTCTGCGCTTCGGGCTGCCCGCCCACCTCTCGCCGTACGTGGTCGAGAAGGGATCGATCACCGTCGACGGCACCAGCCTCACCGTCTCCGCGGTCAGCGAGCCCGGGGCCGAGCAGGAGTTCTTCGAGGTCAGCCTCATCCCCGAGACCCTGCGGGCGACCACTCTGGGCGGCCTGGCCGCCGGCGCCACCGTGAACATCGAGGTGGACGTCATCGCCAAGTACGTCGAGCGGATCACCGCCGTGGCGGCGGTCCGCCCGAGGGCGTGAGCGCCCGCGCACGGCACGAGGGGGCTGACCTGCGAGGGCGGGCCGCCACCCGCCACACCACCCACATCCACGACGCATCCCAGGGAGCGGCCTTGACTTCTCTCCCAGCTGAAGCAGGGAGGTTCTTCCCTCGCGGGTTGAGTTTTCTGCTTCGTAGCCGGTTGCCGACCCGAACTAACGGCGGGGGACGGGGTGCCGCCCATCGGTCTTACACCAGCTCCCGCCCCTACTGTGTGGGCTTCGCCAGGATCACACAGCGGGGGCCCGACCTCACGTTCCGCCAGCCCGGCGGTAGGCCGACCCGGACTTGGTTCTCGTCCGAGCCGACGCGAGTCAGGCTAGCACCGGTTCCGGCGTTGGTTCGCGGGTTTGGTGGTCCTGGTGGGCGGTGATCTGCCTGGGGCGAATCACCGTTTCCCGTTTTGCTCCGCAGAAGTCCGATTCCTCCCTGGCCTGAAGGCCAGAGTTTCTTCGGAAGGATCCAGATGACCGTCACCGAGCCCACCCCGGCCACGACACCGATCGACCAGGCCGTCGTCCTCGACCCGATCGAGGAGGCCGTCGCCGAGTTCGCCGCGGGGCGGGCCATCGTGGTGGTGGACGACGAGGACCGCGAGAACGAGGGCGACATCATCTTCGCCGCCGAGCTCGCCACGCCCGAACTCCTGGCGTTCATGATCCGCCACACCTCCGGCGTGGTGTGCGTCCCCCTGGAGGGCGAGGACCTGGACCGCCTCGACCTGCCGCTGATGACCGCGCGCAACGAGGAGAGCCTGCGCACCGCCTACACGGTCACCGTGGACGCGCGCGAGGGCGTCACCACGGGGATCTCCGCCGCCGACCGGGCCCGCACGATCCGCCTGCTGGCCGCGGAGGGCAGCCGCCCCGCCGACTTCGTGCGCCCCGGCCACGTCCTGCCGCTGCGCGCCCGCCCGGGCGGCGTGCTGGCCCGGCGCGGACACACCGAGGCCTCCGTCGACTTCGCCCGTCTGGCCGGTCTGCGCCCCGCGGGCGTGCTCGCCGAGGTCGTCAACGACGACGGCACCATGGCCCGCCTGCCCCGGTTGCGCGCGTTCGCCGACGAGCACGGCCTCAAGCTGGTCTCGGTCGAACAGCTCGCCGCGCACCGGGAGGCCCTGGGCGAGGCGCTCACCGACGCCGAGGCCCACCCGCCGCTGGTCACCCGCATGGTCGAGACGCGTCTGCCCAACAGGTACGGCCAGTGGCGCGCGGTCGGGTACCGGGGCACCGCCGACGGCGCCGAGCACGTCGCGCTGGTGTACGGGGACCTGACCGACGGCACCGACGTCCTGGCGCGCCTGCACTCGGAGTGCCTCACCGGCGACGCGTTCGGCTCCCACCGCTGCGACTGCGGCGCACAGTTGGACGCCGCCATGGCCGACATCGCCGAGGAGGGGCGCGGGGTGGTCGTCTACCTGGGCGGCCACGAGGGCCGGGGGATCGGCCTGCTGCACAAGCTGAGCGCCTACAGCCTCCAGGACGAGGGGGCGGACACCGTGGACGCCAACCTGCGCCTGGGGCTGCCCGCCGACGCGCGCGAGTTCGGCGCCGGGGCGCGGATCCTGGCCGACCTGGGGGTGTCGTCGGTGCGGCTGCTGACCAACAACCCGGCCAAGGCCGAGGGCCTGGAGCACCACGGGGTGCGGGTCAAGGAGCGGGTGGCCATGCCCTCCTTCGTCACCGAGGACAACATCGACTACCTGCGCACCAAGCGCGACCGCATGGGCCACGACCTGACCGGCGTCGTCCGCTGACCCGGGCCTCCCGGCGCGGCCGACCGGCCGCTGGAGGCCCCGCACAACCCGTTCGCACAGAAAGCAGGAGCCCATGAGTGGTGAAGGACGCCCCGACCGCAGCGGTGTCGACGCCTCGGGGATGTCGGTGGGCATCGTCGTGACCCGCTGGAACGCGGGCGTGGTCCAGCCGATGCTCACCAGAGCCCTGGAGGTGGTGAGGTCCTCGGGTGCGGCCGAGCCCGTCGTGGTGGAGGTGGCCGGGGCGGTCGAGATCCCGGTGGTCGCCCAGGAGTTGGCCCGCGGGCACGACGCCGTGATCGCCCTGGGCGCGGTCATCCGCGGGGGCACCCCGCACTTCGACTACGTGTGCCAGTCGGTCACCCACGGCCTGACCGAGGCGGCTCTGCGCCACTCCACCCCCGTGGGCAACGGCGTGCTCACCTGTGACACCCTGGATCAGGCGCTCGACCGCGCCGGACTGCCGGGGAGCGCCGAGGACAAGGGCGCCGAGGCCGCGCTGGCCGCCCTGGACACGGCGGCGGTCCTGCGCGGGCTGCGCCGCTGATCCGGCCCGGCGGCGCTGAGCCGTGGGGTCACGGCGGACACGGTCCAGAAGTGGAGCAGTTGGTGCGGACGAGGGAACAGCCGGTGGACGACGAGGCGTCGAGGCAGGCGGTGCTGCCCAGGACGTGGCGGCCCCGGTCGGTGCGGTGGGTGGCCTACGGCCTGGCACTGCTGATCGTGGCGACCCTGGCGGTCCTGGCCGCGGTCCTGCCGGGGAGCTGGGGGGTCATGGACCGGGTCCTGATGGTGGGCCTGGGCCTGGCCATCGCGGCCGCCCTGCACCTGTTGGCCCGGCCGCGGCTGGTGGCCACTGAGAAGGGTGTGACGGTGGTCAACAGCATCCGCACCCACGTGCTGTCCTGGGCGGAGGTCGTGGACATGCGGATGCCCGAGGGCGAACCCTGGCCCTCGGCGGACCTGTCCGACGGCACGACC
The DNA here is from genome assembly GCA_000340945.1 of Nocardiopsis synnemataformans DSM 44143. Lineage (GTDB taxonomy): Bacteria > Actinomycetota > Actinomycetes > Streptosporangiales > Streptosporangiaceae > Nocardiopsis > Nocardiopsis synnemataformans. Next base: position 7,034 of record ANAW01000141.1, read on the forward strand.
CTGGCGGTGATGGCCATCCAGAGGGCCGACGGCGAGTCCGCCCGGCGCGGTCTGGAGGAGTTCCGCGCGCTGTTGCACGCGCGCGGCGAGGGCCGCGAGCCCGACCGCTCGTAGGAACCTCCGGAGGGAGCCGCCGAATTCGTGAGGATCGGTGGCTCCCGAGTGTTGTGCGGGGCACATAGTTTGGTATCGAGAGCCACCGACGGAACGTGGAAGAGGTACCGCGTGCGCGACATCCGAGCGGCCGTGTCCGACCTGTACGCGTCGGGCGAGACGTTCGCGCTGGCCACCGTGATCGACACCTACAAGAGCGCGCCCCGCGACGCCGGGGCGGCGATGCTGGTCAGCGCCTCGGGGGAGGCCGTTGGCAGCGTGTCCGGCGGCTGCGTGGAGGGTGCGGTCTACGAGGAGGCCCTGGAGGTCATCCGCACGGGGGTCCCCGTGCGCCGCACCTACGGGGTCAGCGACGACGACGCCTTCAGCGTCGGCCTGACCTGCGGCGGAACACTGCACATGTTCATCGAGCCGATCAGCCGGGCCGCCTACCCCCAGCTGGGCTCGGTGATCGGCGCGATCGACGAGCACCAGCCGGTGGCCGTGGCCACCATCGTCTCCGACCCCTCCGACCAAGGAAGGGTGGGGCGGCGCCGCGTGGTCTGGCCCGGCCACGCCGAGGGCGACCTGGGCAGCGACAGGCTGGCTGACGCCCTGGACGACGACGTGCGCGGCATGCTCGCCCAGGGCAGCACGGGCCTGCTGCGGTACGGCACCGACGGGCAGCGGCGCGGGGACGAGCTGGAGGTGTTCGTGCAGTCCTTCGCGCCCGCGCCCCGCATGCTGGTGTTCGGCGCGATCGACTTCGCGGCGGCCGTCGCCGACCTGGGCACCTACCTGGGCTACCGGGTGACGGTGTGCGACGCCCGGCCGGTGTTCGCGACGGCCAAGCGCTTCCCCACCGCCGAGGAGGTGGTGGTCAAGTGGCCGCACGTGTTCCTGGACGAGATCGCCGACCAGATCGACGAGCGCACGGCCATCTGCGTGCTCACCCACGACCCCAAGTTCGACGTGCCGGTGCTCAGCGTGGCCCTGCGCACCCGTGCCGGGTACATCGGCGCGATGGGGTCCCGGCGCACCCACGAGGACCGGCTGGAGCGGCTGCGCGAGGCCGGGGTGGGGGAGGCGGAGCTGGCGCGCCTGCACTCGCCGATCGGTCTGGACCTGGGCGCGCGCACCCCGGAGGAGACGGCGGTGTCGATCGCCGCGGAGCTGGTGCAGGCCCGGTGGGGCGGCAGCGGTCGGGCCCTGCGCGAGACCAGCGGCCGGATCCACCACGACACATCGGACAAACCCCTGGTTCCGGCCGGATTCGGCCACCGTGTGAAGTGAACCGAAACCCGTCCGGCCCTGGAGTGCCTGGTCACGGCGGGTCCCCGGGCGCGGTCGCGGAACACGTCCGTACGGGCTGTGCCAGGTCGCCCATCCTCCGTGCCCGTGCGTGGCATCATCACGTCATGGGTACTGGGGGGCAGGAGCAGGACAGGGAGCGGACGCGTACGGGCCCGGTGGCGGGCCTGCTGTTGGCCGCGGGTTCGGGGAGCAGACTCGGGCGGCCCAAGGCGCTGGTCGAGGTGGGCGGCGAACGCCTGGTCGACCGCGGCGTGCGCACGCTGACCGCGGGCGGCTGCGCCCCCGTCATGGTGGTGCTGGGCGCCGCCGACACCCCGGTGCGCGGCGCCCACACGGTGCACAACCCCGACTGGCGGACGGGTATGGGGTCCTCGGTGCGCGCCGGGATCGACGCCCTGCCGGGCACGGTCGACGCCGTGCTGATCGCGCTGGCCGACCAGCCCCTGGTCACTCCCGAGGCGGTGCGCCGCCTGGTGGAGGCGCACGAGCAGGGCGCCCGCGCCGCGGTGGCCACCTACCACGGCAACCAGCGCAATCCCGTGCTGCTGGGCCGCGAGCACTGGTCGACGGCCTACGCCATGGCCGTGCACGACGTGGGGGCGCGCCCGTTCCTGCGCGCGTACTCCCACCTGGTCACCGCCGTGGCCTGCGACGACATCGCCAGCCCGGAGGACATCGACACGGCGGAGGACCTGGAGCGGCTCAGCGACGTGCTGGGCCGGGAGCCCTCCGGTTCGGGCTGAGCCCCCGCGCCCAGGGCCGCGTCGCCGGGTCGCCCGTCCTCCGCGGCCGGGCCCGCGGGGCGCGCCGCGGACGCGGTGCGCGCTGGCGCGTCGGCGGCGCCCGGGCTCAGTCCAGGGACTCGGCGAGGACGCCGAACACGTGCGCGGTCGACTCCCCGGGGGCGAGCACGATCAGGTCGGTGCCGGTGGCCAGCGCGTTGGCCGGGCAGGTCATGGGTTCGGCGGCCAGGTAGGCCCGGTGGTCGTCCCCGCCCAGGGTGTCGGCGCTGAACAGCTGCAACCAGCCGAAGCTGCGGTCGCACCACAGCGACACCCGGTGCTCGGGGCCGCTCGCCCGCACCCACGCGCGCCCGTCGGCGTCCCTCTCCAACGCGGAGAAGGCGGTGTCCAGGACGGTGTCGCCCAACTGGCGGCCCGGGGCGCGGAAGTCGAAGTCGCCGCCGTCCACGGGGACGGGGCCGCCCACGGGCAGCATCTGCCCGTCCACCGGCTGCCGGGTGTCGGCGGTGACCTCCAGCGCGAACTCGCCGCGCGCGGCCAGCGCCGACAGCGGCTCGCCCAGGGTCAGGTAGGGGTGGAAGCCCAGCCCGAACGGCGCGGGGGAGCCGCCCCGGTTGCGGGCGGTGGTGGCGACCGTCAGCCCGTCGGCTGAGAGCCGGTAGGCGACGGTCATCTCCAGGGGGAAGGGGAATCCGGGCCCGCCGTCGAAGTCCAGCCGCAGTTCGACCGCGTCCTCGGAGACCGACTCCGGCGTCCACGTCCGGTCGTGGACCAGGCCGTGGATGGCCGTGCCCGTCGCCGGGTCGTTGGGTTCGGGGCGGTGCTCGACCCCGTCGAAGCGGTAGCCGTGCTCGGTCACGCGGTTGGGCCACGGCGCGAGCACCTGGCCCTGGAAGGCCTTGGGGCCGTCCCCGTCGTAGGGCCAGACCACGTCGCGGCCGCGCCAGGTGAGTGCCCGCAGTCCCGCTCCCGTGCGGTCGACGCGCGCTCGGTACTCTCCCGAGCGCAGCTCGATCACCTCACCCACCTGACACCTGCTTCCCCGTCGTCGCCATGCGTCCGTGTGCCGAACCGGGCGATCATAGCCCACGCGCCCCGCCTGGGGGACACGGTGGGACACGTGACGCGTGTGACGGAAGTTGTTCAGGAGGTCCGGAGGCGGAGCACGGCGACCGCCGACACCCACAGCATGGCGGTGATAGCTCCGACGGCGAGGGTCAGCGAGCCGTACTGGCCGCCGGTCATCGCCCAGCCGTTGCCGACCAGCAGCGCGGTGCCCGCGACACGGGAGGCGGCGGCCGCGCCCCGGTGGCCGGTGCGGCCGTAGTGGTGCCCCAGTACGTAGCAGGCGGCGATCAGCGCGACGAAGGAGACCGATCCGGCGGCCATGTGGCCGTAGCCGTGCCAGGTGAGCTCCTCGGGCATCCCGGCGGGGGTGCCGACGGGGAAGCCGTCGGCCGGGTCCATGACGAGGAGCCCCGCCGCGATCATGCCGAGGCCGTTGACCAGGACCAGCCGCGGTGCCCACGTGCCGCCGGGGGCACCGCGCAGGGACCGGTGTAGCCCGAGGGCCCCGGCGGCGGTCAGGGCGCCAGCGACCAGGAAGTTCGTGATCTGGAGCCAGCCGAGGTCGCCGGTGCTGAGCGCGCTCAGCGGGTGCCGGGTCAGGTCGAAGCCCTCCCGGGCGGCGGCCTGCGCCAGGGAGACGGCGGCCCACAGGGGCGCCGCGAGGGCCGCACCGGCGAGCAGTGCGCGGGTGGTGCCCGCGGTGGCGCGGCGGACACGGGGCGCGGTGGTGGCGGTGGTGGGGGCGGGGGTGGCGGTCATGGCCGGGGCCTCTCTCGTGTTCTGTGCTTCTCCTTCCTACGTCGCTACGGCGATGTGACAGGGAATGGTGGCGTTCCCTGTCACATCACTCTGTTCGACGTGTATCCGAAGGCAACGAAACGAGACGAAGGAGCACACCGTGCGCTTCCTGATGACCACCCGCCCCGCCGAGGACGCCCGCGACGACGAGGGCCTGTACACCGAGATGGCCGCGTTCGTGGAGGAGCTCACCGCCTCCGGAGTCCTGCTGGCCACCGGAGGGCTGGAGCCCGGCGGCGTCCGGGTGGTCTCCGCCGGAGACGAGATCACCGTGACCGACGGCCCGTTCACCGAGGCCAGGGAGGCCGTGGCCGGGTTCGCCCTGGTCGAGGTCCGCTCCCGTGAGGAGGCCTTGGAGGTCGCCCGTCGCTTCCGCCGCATCGTCGGCGATGGCGAGAGCGTCATCCAGCAGGTCTTCGGCCCCTGACCGGCCGCGGTGCCGGCCGGGTTGCGCACGCGCCCGGCCGGTGCTGTCATCGTCGGTGTGACCGATGTCCACCGCACCGTCGACGCGGTTTGGAAGCTGGAGTCGGCGCGGATCGTCGCCTCGCTCACCCGGCTCGCGCACGACGTCGGCGCCGCCGAGGAGTGCGCCCAGGACGCCCTCGTCGCCGCCCTGGAGCAGTGGCCGCGCGAGGGGGTCCCCGACAACCCCGGCGCCTGGCTCATGACCGCCGCCAAGCGCCGCGTCCTGGACCGCCTGCGCCGGGAGCAGCGCCTGGAGCGCAAGCACGAGGAGATCGCCCACGAGCTGGAGCGCGGCCCCGAGGACGCACCCGCCCCGGACGACGACGTCCTGCGCCTGCTGTTCGTCACCTGCCACCCGGTGCTGCCCGCTCCGGAGAGGGTCGCGCTGACCCTGCGACTAGTGGCCGGACTGAGCACCGGGGAGATCGCCCGCGCCTTCCTCACCGGGGAGAAGGACATCGCCCAGCGCGTCGCGCGGGCCAAACGGCTGCTCGCCGAGGGGGGCGTGGCCTTCGGCCTGCCCGCCGGGCGGGAGCTGGCCGAACGCCTCTCCTCCGTCCTCGGCGTCGTCTACCTGGTCTTCAACGAGGGCTACGCGGCGACCTCGGGCGAGGACCTGATGCGCCCCGGCCTGTGCCTGGAGGCGCTGCGGCTGGGCCGCACCCTGGCCGAACTGGTGCCGCACGAGGCGGAGGTGCACGGCCTGGTGGCGCTGATGGAGCTCCAGCAGTCCCGGGCCGGGGCCCGGACCGGCCCCTCCGGCGAGATCGTCCGACTGCACGAGCAGAACCGGGGCCGCTGGGACCCTCTGCTGGTGCGCCGGGGCTTCGCCGCCATGCTGCGCGCCCGCGACGCGGGCGGCCCGCCCGGCCCGTACGTGCTCCAGGCGGCCGTCGCCGTGTGCCACGCCCAGGCCACCACCGCGCAGGACACCGACTGGGCCCGTATCGCCTCCCTCTACGACCAACTGGTCGTCCAACTGCCCACCCCGGTCGTGCGCCTGAACCGGGCCGTGGCGGTCGGCAGGGTGCGCGGGCCCGGAGAGGGACTGGCCCTGGTCGACGAGCTGGCGGGGGATCCGGTCCTGCGCGACTACCACCTGTTGCCCGGCGTGCGCGGCGACCTGCTCCTGCGGCTGGGCCGGGCCGCCGAGGCGCGGCGGGAGTTCGAGCGCGCCGCCGCGCTGGCTACGAACGCCGCCGAACGCGCCTTCCTGCTGCGCCGGGCCGAGGAGGTCGCGGTCCCCGAACCGACCGGGCCCGACCTGGGCGGAGCGGCCCGGGAGTTCCTGGGCCGCGACGACCTGGAGCCCGAGACGCTGCGCTCCTACGGCCAGACCCTGGACCGGCTGCGTCGCTCGCTGGGGGAGGGACTGCCCTTGGCCGACCTGACCCCCGAACGGGTGGCGGGCGTGTTCACCGCCGCCTGGGGCGGTGCGGCCCCGCGCACGTGGAACCGGCACCGGTCGACCGTGTGCTCGTTCGGCGCCTGGGCGGGGCTGGAGGACCTCGCGGCGGACCTGGAACGGCGCGGCGAGACCCGTTCCCCGCACGTGCCGCTCGACCCCGGGACTGTGGCGCGCCTGTGCGACGGGGAGGGTTTCGCGCTGCGCGAGCGCGTGCTGTGGCGGCTGCTGCACGAGTCCGGTGCCCGGGTGAAGCTCGTGCTGGCGCTCAACGTGGAGGACCTGGACCTGGAGGACCGCCGCGCGCGGGCGGGCGACGGCTGGGTGGGCTGGCGGTCGGGGACCGCCCGGCTGCTGCCCCCGCTCGTGGCGGGGCGGGACCGGGGGCCGCTCTTCCTGGCCGACCGGCGTCCGGGACCGGCGCGGCGTCCCGTCGCGGCCGACCTGTGTCCGCTGACGGGGCGCGGGCGCCTGTCCTACCCGCGTGCGGAGTACCTGTTCAAGCAGGCCACGCGCTCCCTGGACCCGGCCGGGCGGGGTTACACCCTGAGCAGGCTCCGGCCCTGAGCGCGCCCGCGCGGGCGCGGCCGAGCGGGGCCCGCCCCCCGCGGTCCCGGCCGCCCGCTAGGCGAGCAGGCCGTCCAGCGGGATCAGCACGCCCGAGCCCAGTGCCAGCAGGCCCGTGGACAACAGCACCACCACCATGAACAGCGTTCCCACCACGGCCAGGCGGAAGGCCCCCAGGCGCCGACGGGCCCGCGAGGTGGGCTTCCTGCTGGCCGCCGATCGGCCCAGCACCACCAGCAGCACCGACAGCAGCACCGGCAGCCACCACGCCGCGCCGGTGTCACCGGGCAGCAGGCCGGTGACGGCCCCGGTGACCTCCGACAGCCAGCCCAGGACGCCTCCGCTGCTGGCGTCCAGCAGCCCGGTGTAGGCCGAGGTCACGAACTCGCTCTCGGGGTAGAACCCCTCCTGCGGTCGCACCACGCGGCCCAGTCCGTCCAGGAGCCCGAGCAGCGCCGCGGGATAGGCGAACCGGCGGCACTTGCCCGCCTTCATCGCCTTCTGGATCTGGCCCATGGTCCTGTCGGCCCGGCGCCTGCGGCGTTCCTGCTCCCGGGGGTTGAGCGAGGGGTCCTGCGCTCCCGCGGGGTTGTAGGGGTGCGGAGCGGTCGGGTCCTCCGGGCGGTCGGACGCGGAGGCCCCGGCGGCGCGCCTGCGGACCCCGGCCGCCTTCTCCCGGACCTGCGACCAGTGTTCGCTGGCCGAACCGGCCAGGGACGCCCACCGGTCCTGGCGGCGTGCCCTGCCGTCGGCGCGCTCGCGCTCGGCGATCCCGCCGCCCACCCGCGCCGCCTCGGGCAGCAGGAGCACCGCCGTGATCAGGGCGCCCCGGGTGGCCAGGGCGTCGCGGCCGTTGGCGTCGCGCAGGGCCAGGCGCCGCTGCTCCACCCACCACGGGGTGTGCGGGGCGGCGGTGCGCTGGCGCGGGTGCCAGGACTGGCGGCGCAGCAGCGACCGGCTCCGGGACGCGGTCTCGGGGAGCAGGACCAGTTCGACCGCCCTGGCCCAGGCGGTGTCGGTCTCGTGGGCGTCGGGGCGCCGGGGCGCGTCGGGGCCCGAGCCGACCAGCTGGTCGACGTTCTCGGACACCTTGCGCATGATCAGGGGCGCCTCGTGCTGGACGCGCTCCAGCAGGGCGCACCGCCCCGAACCGCCCGAGCGGCAGGCCGGGTGCGGGCACCAGTGCTGGGCGCCCAGCCCCACCGCGCCCGAGGTCACGGCCTCGCGCACCACCGCGTGGCGGCTGGCGTCGCCGGTGGCCAGGTCCAGCAGCCCGTCGGCGCTGATCTCGTGGCCGCGGAAGCGCGGCGGCATCCCGGGCACGTACCGGGCGGCCAGCGCGCTGATCGCCACGTGCGCCTGTTCGGGGTGGGCGTCCAGGCCGGTCAGGTAGGCGCGGTCGAAGGTGTAGTCGTTGACCTCGCGGTCCAGCCAGCTGCGCAGCTGCGACCAGTGGGTGCGCAGCCACATGGCGCCGGTCTCGGAGCGGTCGAGCAGGTCGAAGGCCAGGCTCGGCGGGTCCTCGTGGCTGGCCCCGGCGAACTCGATGGGGCGCAGGCGGCTCACCGCGCGGATCTGCGGGCGCTCGCCCGCCAGCCACTGCACGACCTCGTCGTAGCCCCAACGGGCCGACGGGGCGAGCGCGAGCAGGCCGCGGGCCAGCAGGCGCCAGCGCTCGTCGGTGATCGCGGAGATGTCCACCTCGGTGTTGCGGGCGGTCAGCCAGTTGCCGCCGCGCTCGGGGCGGCGTCCGGCCACCAGCTCGTGCACGATCACGCCCAGGGACCACCAGGCCGCGGGCGCCTCGCGGCGGCCCTCGACGACCTCCGGCGCGGCGTAGTCCTCGGTGACCGCCAGTCCGCCGTAGACGCGGCTCATGGTGGCGCGCACGGCGCCGCCGAAGTCGGTGAGGGCCACGACCGGCGGGTCCAGGGACCGCACCAGCAGGTTCTCGGGCTTGACGTCGGTGTGGTTGTGCTGGAGTTCGTCCTGCCAGTGGTGCAGGCACTCGGCGACGGCGGAGACCACGGCGCGGGCGCGGTCGTCCGGCAGCGGGGCCTGGTCGATGAGCGCGCGCAGCGAGCCGTGGGAGAAGTACTCCTGGGCCTCCCAGGCCAGGTCCTCGCCCCAGGAGCTGGCGGCGGTGCCGTACCCCTGGATGGCGGGGGTGTGCGGCGAGGCGGTGCCGCGGGCGCGCAGGCGGTCGAGGAGTTCGCGGTTGATGTCGTGGCCGGGCCGGTACACCTTGAGCGCGAGTCTGCGCCCGGGGGAGTCGGTGGGTTCGGCCAGGTAGACGACGGCCTCGCCGCCCGCGCCGATGTGGTCGAGCACGCGGTAGCGGCGGCGCAGTTCGGCGGGGACGGCGTAGTCGAGGTCGCTCGCGGGGCCGACCACCACGCGCGAGACCAGGCGGGCCATCCAGTCCAGGAGCGGGCCGAACAGGGTCCGCCACCAGGGCGCGCGGCCGTCGACGCGGCCGTCGCCCGGGATGGTGCGGGCGGGGCGCGTCCCCGGGGCCCCGGCGGCCGTGCGGGTGGCGTCCGCCTGGCCGGCGCCGGGCAGGACGCTGGTGCGGTCCGCGGCCGGGGAGGACACGCGGGTGGGCTCGGTGTCGTCCCCCCGGGCCGCCCCCGGGCGGAACACACGGGTGGCCCGGCGCGTGCGTCCCGCACGCGTGGAGTCCTCACCGGGGCCGATGCGTGTGGTGGGCGCGGTGGGTTCGATCCGCTGGGTCGGCGCGTTCTCGTCACCGGGGTCGGGCGTGACCATCGGGGTCGGAGCCATCCTTCGGATAGGCGTTCGTGTCGTGGACCTGCGGGGGAACGGGGGTCCCTCCAGGGTAGGTCCGCGCGGCGCGGTTCGCGCGCCGTTCCGGGCTCCGGTGCGGGCTCCCCGAGGTGCCCCTCATCCCCTTTGACTCCCCGCGGGCGCGTGGAGTTCCACCCGGAGTGCGGGGGACGGCGCGCCCGGGGCCGGACACGGGGCGGAGCGGCTGGTGCCGCCGCCCTTCGCGCGCCTCAGTACCGCCCGTTCAGTACCGCCCGCGCGTGGGCGCGCCCCCGGTGATGCGTTCTCCCCCGCCGCTCTCAGCCCGCGTACCGCCCGCGCGGGGGCGCGCCCCCGCCGCACGAGGGGCCGGGCCCGCCCGAGGTGCTCAGTGCCGTCCGCGCGGGGTCACGCCGAGCTTCTCGCAGGCCTCCTGGTACATGCGCACGACCTCGGCGCGGATCTGGGCGCGCTCGGTGAGCGGCCGCGCCCACGGCACGCGCACGGCGTGCTCGGTCCCGTCCACGGTGACCGCGTAGTCGCCGCCCTCGCCGTCCAGGCCCGTCATGCGCGCGGCGGTGGCCTCGGGCCGACCGCCCAGCGCGCGGCAGATGAGCAGGGTGTCCTCGGGGTGGTCGCCGTTCATGTGGGCGGTGACGGCGGCGACGACCTCGGGGGAGAAGGGGTTGGACGGGGACACGGGACCTCCTGGCCGACGGGTGGCGCGCACGCGTGACACGAGCGGGGGGAGGGCTGTGCGCCCTCCCCCCGCTGACGATATCCGAGCGGCCCCGAAGGTGATGACGGTGTGTCGTCAAAACTTCCGGGAGGCCGCTCCGCCCCGTCTGTCCCCCCGTCCCGTACGGCCCGGAGTCCGCCCGGCCGTCACGGGTGCGCTCAGGCCTGGCGGGTGAACTCGGCGTCGATGTCGATGGTGATCTTGTCGCCGACGACCACGCCGCCGCCGTCCATCGGCATCTCGATGTCCACGCCGAACTCCTTGCGGCTGATCTGCGTGGAGCCGGTGAAGCCGGCGCGGTTGAGGCCGTAGGGGTCGATGGTGGAGCCGTTGAACTCCAGCGCGATCTCGATGGGGCGGGTGTTGCCCTTGATGCTCAGCTCGCCCCGCAGGACGAAGTCCTCGCCCTTGGCGACGGCGCCGGTGGAGCGGAAGGTGAACTCCGGGTGCTCCTCGACGTTGAAGAAGTCGGCGGAGCGGATGTGGTTGTCGCGGTCACCGTTGTCGGTGTTGATCGAGCTGGCGTCGATGGTGGCCTCGACGGACGCCTGGGTGGGGTCCTCGGGCACCGTCAGGGTGGCGTCGAACTTCTCGAACCGCCCGCGGACCTTGCTGACCATCATGTGCCGTACGGAGAAGCCGACCACGCTGTGGGCGGTGTCGATCTTCCAGGTCCCGGCCTGAAGTTCCTGCGCTGCCATGGTGTCTCCCTGTCGGGTCGGCGGACCCGGGGGTCGGGCCCATTCGCTGAGGTGTAACAAGGTTTCTTAGAAGAATCTTCCTCGGAAGATGAGTTTAGGCAATGCCGGGCTCTCGTGCAAGGCGTTCTGCCGCCGTGCTCCGACGCGGGGCCCGGCGGTGTGGCGGAGCAGGGGTTTCGGACACGCCGCTACGATGGGCCGCATGGAGAACGCCGGATGGCTTGACGTCGGAGAACAGCACGTCTGGCGTGGTTTCCTCAGGATGAACGCCTGGGTCTACGACGAGCTGGAGAAGGACCTGCGCGCCCGTACCGGGCTCTCGCTCATCGAGTACGGCATCCTCGTGCACCTGTCCGAGGCCGAGGGGCAGCGCATGCGCATGCGGGTGCTCGCCGACAGCGTGATCGTGTCCAAGAGCAGGCTCTCCCACCAGGTCGCACGGCTCGAACGCGGCGGCTACGTACACCGGGAGCACTGCGACGACGACCGCCGCGGGCTGTGGGCCGTGCTCAGCGAGAAGGGCTCCCTCCTCCTGGACCAGGCCGCGCCCGGGCACGCCACGCGCGTGCGCTCGCTGATCTTCGACCGCCTCAGCAAGGAGCAGATCGCCCAGCTCGGCTCCATCATCGGGGCGCTGGAGGAGGGCGAGGCCGTCCGGCGGGGGTAGGCCCGCGCGCGCTGTACCCGCGGGTTCGAGCGTTTCGTGTGTCCGAATCCTCGGGGTCGGCCGGGGCTCGGCCGCGCTTCGTCCGGTCGGCGCCGCTTCGCGCGTGCGCGCTACAGGCTGCGCCAGCGCGTCCGCGGGATCGGAGGAACGGCGCCGCTTCGCGCGTGCGCGATACAGGCCCGGCGCCCCACCGGTAGAGTCGGTGCACGTGAGCAGACCATCCATCATCGGCGCCCAGAACTTCCGCGACGACGACGGCAGCGTCGATCCTGAGGTCGAGGCACGCCTGCGCGAACACGCCTCGGGCGAGACGGGCGACCGCCAGGTGCTGGCCGCGCTCAGCGGAACCCGCGTCCTCATCCCCGTGGTCGCCGTGGCCACCGAGACCGAGGAGGGCGTCGGCGGGCTCACCAGGGACAAGAACAGCGAGGTCGCCGTCCCGATCATGACCGGCAGGGACGGGCGGCGCGGCATGCTCGCCTTCACCTCCGTGGACGCGGTCCGCCGCTGGCGCCCGGACGCCCGCCCCGTGCCCTTCACCGTCAGGGACGCCTGCCAGGCGGCTCTGGAGGAGGAGGCGGACGCGCTGGTGCTCGACGTGGCCGGACCCGTGCCCTACACCGTGCAGGGCCCCTTCCTCAGCATGCTCGCCGAGAACGGCGCCGTTCCCGAGCCCAAGGACGACCCGCAGGTCCTCGGGCTCATCTACCAGATCACCAAGGCCGAGTTCGGTATCGAGCGCGTCCGCATCCACCCCTCCGAGCGCGCCGAGATCGGCATCCGCCTCGAACTCGACGAGCGCGACGACGAGGTCCTGCGCCGCGTGGCCGAGCGGCTGACCGCCGAACTGCGGCACGTGCTGCCCGGGGGCGTCGAACTGAGCGCCGTCGTGCGCGCCCAGCGCGACGACGCGCCCCCGAACGGTCCCGGGGCCGCCGGCCAGGACTGACGACCGGCCCCGCGCGCCCGGCGCGGCCACGTGTGCCGGAACGCTTCTGGAATTCTCGGTGAGGACTGACTGGGGTCCCGTCCCCGGAGCTTCCGGCCGGACCGCGGGCTCCGCGGATCCGGACCGCCGCGCGCCTTACCGCCGCGCGCCTCCGCCCTGTGCGCACCCCGCGCGGGCGTGCGGTGCCGCGGCGCTCGCGGGCGTGGAGTTTTCCACAGGTCGGACCGGGCAGTGTCGCCAGAGGCCCCGGAAGGGTAGCTTCCCACCATGCCCACCCCCTCGACACTCCTCCTCCACCCGCACCTGTGGACGGCCGCCGTCGCCGTCCTGCTCGTCCTGCTCGGAGTGGTGGTGGGCCAGGTCAACGGCCGCCTCGTCCACCTCTTCGGCCCCGCCAGCCCGCCGCGGACACCCGCCTCCCGCGGTTCGCTCACGCCCCGCGCCGACCGGCACGTCCAGCCCGCGCGCGACGACGCCACCGCGGTCCCCGACACCGGCGAGGACGTGCACGGCGAGAGCCGACTCCCGCCGGAGGACGACGACGAGGGCCCGCCGCCGCCCCGCTGCCCCCACTGCCACGCCGAACTGCGCTTCCTGCGCTGGTTCCCGGCCGTGGAGGCCCGGACGTTCCGAAGACGGGGGGCCTGCCCCCACTGCGAGCAGGTCATCCGATCCCACCCCGCGGTCGTCGTCGTGACCGCCGCGCTCTTCGGCTGCGTCGGCCTGTGGGCCACCCTCCAACCCGAATGGTGCCCCTTCGGCGTGCTGGCCGTGCTCTGGCTGACCGCGGTCGGCGTGCCGCTGGCCGTCATCGACCTGCGGGTCATGCGCCTGCCCGACGCCGTCGTCTTCCCCGCCTATCCCGTCGCCGCGGCCCTGATCGGGATGGCCGTCCTGTTGCCCCCCGAGGGTCCCGACACCGGCCGGGCCGCGGGGGCGCTGGCCAGCATGGTCCTGGTCACGGTGCTGTACTGGCTGCTGTGGCGGGTGCACAGCGCCGGGCTGGGGTTCGGCGACGTCAAGCTCTCCGGGCTCACCGCGTTGTACGCGGGGTGGGCGGCGGGGACCTTCGGCGCGCTGGTCGCCGTGTTCTGGGCCTTCGCGGCCTTCTCCCTGGCGGGGATCGTGCTCATGGCGCTGCGACGGCTCACCCGCAGGGACCCCTTCCCACTCGGCCCGTTCATGCTCGCCGCCGCGCTGGCCACCGTCCTGGCGGGAGGAGCGCTGTTCCCACAACCCTGAACCCGGGTGCGCCGCCGCACCCCGATCCGTGAAAGGATCGTGCACATGTTGCGTTGGCTGACCGCGGGGGAGTCCCACGGACCCGCACTCGTCGCGATTCTGGAGGGCCTCCCGGCCGGTGTGTCCGTCACCTCTGACGACATCGCCGCCGCGTTGCTCCGCCGCCGCGCCGGGTACGGCCGGGGTGCCCGGATGAAGTTCGAGAAGGACCAGGTCTCCGTGATCGGGGGCATTCGCCACGGCCTTACCCAGGGGGGTCCGGTCGCGGTCGAGGTCGGGAACACCGAGTGGCCCAAGTGGGAGAAGGTGATGTCCCCCGACCCCGTGCCCGCCGAGGAGCTGGAGAGCGTGGCGCGCAACGCGCCGCTCACCCGTCCCCGCCCCGGCCACGCCGACCTGGTCGGCATGCAGAAGTACGGCCACGAGGAGTCGCGGCCGATCCTGGAGCGCGCCAGCGCCCGCGAGACCGCCGCCCGCGTCGCGATCGGCGAGGTGGCGCGCCAGTTCTGCCGCCAGGCCCTGGGCGTGGAGATCCTGAGCCACGTGGTGTCCATGGGACCCGTGGCGGTGCCCGAGGACGCGCCGGAGCCGCGCCCGGAGGACCTGGCCGCGATCGACGCCGACCCGCTGCGCTGCTTCGACGCCCAGACCAGCGCCCGCATGGTCGAGGAGGTCGACGACACCAAGAAGTCCGGTGACACCCTCGGCGGCGTGGTCGAGGTGCTGGCCTACGGCCTGCCGCCCGGCCTGGGCAGCCACGTGCACTGGGACCGGCGCCTGGACGCGCGCCTGGCCGGTGCGCTCATGGGCATCCAGGCGATCAAGGGAGTGGAGGTCGGCGACGGCTTCCGCACCGCCGCCCGCCGCGGTTCCGCCGCCCACGACGAGATCGAACCCGGTCCGGACGGCGTGCGCCGCCGCACCAACCGCGCCGGAGGCGTCGAGGGCGGTATGACCACCGGCGACCCGCTGCGCGTGCGCGCGGCGATGAAGCCCATCGCGACGGTGCCCAGGGCGCTGGACACCATCGACGTCGAGACCGGCGAGCCCGCGCAGGCCAACCACCAGCGCAGCGACGTCACCGCCGTCCCGGCCGCCGGTGTGGTCGCGGAGGCGATGGTCGCCCTGGTGCTCGCCGAGGCCGCCGTCGAGAAGTTCGGCGGGGACTCGGTCGCCGAGACGGCGCGCAACCTCAGGGGCTACCTGGACGCGCTGACCATCCGCTGACCTTCGGTCCCCGGTCCGGGCGCCCGGTTGCCGGAGCGGTCGTCCACAGGGGCGACTCGGGGCTGGCGGGGCACGGACGGCAGGGGCCACACTGGATCCGGGGGCGCACGACGCGCCTGTGAGCGACGAAGTCGCCCCCGAATCCGAGCATAGAGGCGGACCGGACACCCGCACCAGCGGCGCGGCCCGGCCTGTGGACGACCTCCTCTCCCCGAAGTCTCCCCGTCTCCCCGAAGTCTCCCCGTCTCCCCGAAGTCTCCCCGAACCCGCGTGTCCGAGGTCTGCTAGACAGGAAGACGCACGTAACAGGGCGGTACCTCCCGCGCACGCGGGGGAGGGACCCACGGATCACCTAGGCAGGCAGAGCGTGGCAAAAGCGATCGCGGTGCTCATCGGTTCGCCCGGATCGGGCAAGTCCACCGTCGGCGAGGCCCTGGCCGACCGCCTGGGCGCCGACCTGTTGTGCACCGACACCGAGGTCGAGAAGCGCGCGGGCAAGCCCATCGGCGACATCTTCGTCGAGGACGGCGAGGAGCGCTTCCGCGCCCTGGAACGCGAGGTCGTCGCCGAGGGCCTGCGCGCCTGGGAGGGCGTGGTCGCCGTCGGCGGCGGCGCGGTCCTGGACGAGGACACCCAGCGCGACCTGGCCGAGCACCACGTGGTCTACCTCCAGGTGGAGTTCGGTGAGGCCGCCAAGCGCGTGGGCATGGACGTCGCCCGCCCCCTGCTCGCGGGCAACCCCCGCACCCGGCTGCGCCAGCTGCTCAACGAGCGCCTGCCCGTCTACGAGCGCCTGGCCACCGTCACGGTCGAGACGACCGGCTACCACCCCGAAGAGATCGTCGACGCCATCCTGCCCTCGCTGGCCGGACAGGACTCCGGAAAGGCCCAGCAGTGACCGTGACCCGGATCGGTGTGGGCGACTCCGCCGGCCGCTACGACGTGGTGGTCGGCAGCGGGGTCCTCTCCGAACTCCCCTCCCTGGTCGGCGACGCCGCCCAGGTGGCCGTCATCCACCCCGAGAGCCTGGACGGGATCGCCCGTCCCGTGGTCGGCGCCCTGGAGGCCGCCGGTTACCGGGCGCACTCCATGCCCGTCCCGGACGGAGAGGCCGCCAAGACCGCCGCCGTCGCCGCCGACCTGTGGTCCCGGCTCGGGAAGCGCAACTTCACCCGCAGCGACGCCGTCGTCGGCGTCGGCGGGGGAGCCGCCACCGACCTGGCCGGGTTCGTCGCCGCCACCTGGTTGCGCGGCGTGCGCTCCGTCCTGGTGCCCACCACCCTGCTCGGCATGGTCGACGCCGCCGTCGGCGGCAAGACCGGCATCAACACCCCCGAGGGCAAGAACCTCGTCGGCGCCTTCCACCCTCCGGCCGGGGTCCTGTGCGACCTCGCCACCCTGCCGAGCCTGCCCCGGGCCGACTACATCGGCGGCCTCGCCGAGATCGTCAAGGCCGGTTTCATCGACGACCCCGTCATCTGCGACCTGGTCGAGGACGACCCCGAGGGCGCGGCCGCACCCGAGGGCGAACACACCCGCGAGCTCATCGAGCGCGCCATCCGGGTCAAGGCCGACGTCGTCTCCGGCGACCTGCGGGAGAGCGGCCGCCGCGAGATCCTCAACTACGGCCACACCCTGGGCCACGCGATCGAGCGCGCCGAGAACTACACCTTCCGGCACGGCTACGCGGTCTCCATCGGCATGGTCTACGCCGCCGAACTCGCCCGTCTGGACGGCCGCGTCGGCGACGACCTGGTCCGACGCCACCGTTCGCTGCTCTCCTCGGTCGGCCTGCCCGTCTCCTACGCCCCCGAGGCCTGGCCCGAGCTGCGCGCCGCCATGAGCGTGGACAAGAAGGCCCGCGGGGCCACCCTGCGCTTCGTCGTCCTGGACGGCCTGGCACGGCCCGCCATCCTCAGCGGCCCCGCCCCCGAACTGCTGGACGAGGCGTACCGCGCGGTCACGGGCGACACCCGGGTTCCGCGAAGCCACTAGACTGCACACAGGCGACGTGCGCACCGGCGCGCCCGGGGAGCTCCCCCGAGGTGCCCGTGCCCGGCCCCACCGAACACAGACCGGGCCCCGCGAGGGCCGGTCCCCGACGTGTCAGACCCCTTGGAGAGACGACCGAAGTGGCCACGACGAACGACATCAAGAACGGCACGACCCTGCGGCTCGACGGCGGTGTCCTCTGGAACGTCATCGAGTTCCAGCACGTCAAGCCGGGCAAGGGCGGCGCGTTCGTCCGTACCAAGCTCAAGAACGTCCTCACGGGCAAGATCGTCGACAAGACCTTCAACGCCGGGTCCAAGGTCGAGTTCGCCAACGTCGACCGCCGCGAGATGGAGTACCTCTACCACGACGGCGAGTCCTTCATCTTCATGGACACCCAGACCTACGACCAGATCCCGGTCTCGGAGGCCGTCGTCGGCGACGGCAAGAACTACATGCTGGAGAACACCAAGGCCACCGTGGCCACCAACGAGGGCAACCCCCTCTACATCGAGCTGCCCCCCGCGGTCGAGCTGGAGATCTCCGAGACCGACCCGGGCGTCCAGGGCGACCGCTCCACCGGCGGCACCAAGCCCGCCAAGGTCCAGACCGGCGCCACCATCCAGGTGCCCCTGTTCATCACCACCGGCGAGCGCGTCAAGGTCGACACCCGCACGGGTGACTACCTCGGGCGAGTCAACTGATGAGCGGAGCACGGCGCAAGGCGCGGCGGCGCGCGGTCGAGGTCCTCTACGAGGCCGAGGTGCGCTCCACCTCGGTGGAGGACGTCATCCGGCGCCGGCGGGCCCAGCCCGAACCGCCGATCAACGACTTCACCGAGGACCTGGCCCGCTCGGTCGACGGGCGGCGTGAGCGCATCGACGAGCTCCTGGACACCTACGCCATCGGCTGGACCCTGGAGCGCATGCCGGTCGTGGACCGCAACATCCTGCGGATGGGCGCCTACGAACTGCTGTGGGCCGACGACATCCCGGACGGCGTGGCGATCGCCGAGGCGGTCGGCGTGGCCAAGGAGCTGTCCACCGACGAGTCCCCCAACTTCGTCAGCGGACTCCTGTCCAGGCTGATGGAGAACAAGTCGACGCTCTCGCTCTAGGGCGCGACCGGTACCGGCGCGCGGGGAACCGTCCGGGCAACGTGGATTGAGGGAACGCAGGTGACTGACAGGACCAGCGTGGCCGCGGGCGGCGGCCTCGGCGCGAGCGGGGCGACCGGACCGGGGCGGGCCGCCAACGCGGCCCGGACCGCGGTCGTGTGGGACGCCCTCGTCGGACTGCTGGACCGGCTCGGGGACGGACCCCTGGAGATCGTCGACGCGGGCGGGGGCACCGGCGGCGCCGCCGTCCCCCTGGCCGAACTCGGCCACCGGGTGACCGTGGTCGAACCCAGCCCCGACTCGCTCGCGGCCCTGGAGCGCCGCGCCGCGGAGCGGGGGGTGTCCGTGCGCGGGGTCCAGGGGGAGACTCGCGACCTGGCCTCCCTGTTCGCACCGGGCAGCGCCGACCTCGTCCTGGTGCACAACGTGCTGGAGTACGTGGACGACCCCGCTGCGGCGCTGTACGACGTGGTCGGCATCACCCGCGAGGGCGGTGCGGTGAGCCTGCTGGTCACCAACGCGGTCGCGGGCGCCCTGCACCGCGCGCTGGCCGGGCACATCACCGAGGCCCACCACCTGCTCGGCGACCCCGACGGCCGCTGGGGCGAGGGGGACCCGATGCCGCGCCGTTTCACCCGCCAACAGGTCCTGGAGCTGATCGGCCGGGCCGGGCTGTCCGGAGAGAGTGTCCGCGGCGTCCGCGCGTTCGCCGACCTCGTGCCCGGGCACGCCTGGGAGGGCGACGCCCACGCCGGGCAGCACCTGGTGGAGCTGGAGAGGGCCGCCGCCGAGCACCCCGAGCTGATCGGCATCGCCACCCAGCTGCACGTCGTCGCGCACCGCTCCTGAACCCCGGTGCCGGGGGACGGGGTTCCCCCGGCACGGCATAACCTGGCTGTATGAGCCGACGCCAACTGGAACGCGGCGCCGCGATGCGGGGCATGGTCTCCCCGGAGGGCATCGCGGCGCTGGACGCGGACTTCCCCGCGGACGGCTCCGGACCGGACGGCGACTGCCACATCCTGCACCTGGACATGGACGCCTTCTTCGCGAGCGTCGAACAGCTGCGCCACCCCGAGGCGCGCGGGCGCCCCGTCATCGTGGGCGGCACCGGCCCGCGCAGCGTGGTCTCCTCCGCCGACTACCTCGCCCGCGTGCACGGCGTGCACTCGGCGATGCCCATGGCGCGGGCCCTGCGCCTGTGCCCGGACGCCCTGGTCTTCCCGCCCGACGGCCGCGCCTACCGCCAGGCGTCGGAGGCCGTCATGGACATCCTGCGCTCGGTGACGCCGCTGGTGCAGCCGCTCTCCCTGGACGAGGCCTTCCTGGACGTGTCCGGCGCGCGCCGCCGCCTGGGCGGGCCGGTGCGCATCGCCGCGATGATCCGCGAGCGGGTGCGCCGGGAGCAGCGCCTGACCTGCTCCGTGGGCGTGGCCGCCACCCGCTTCACCGCCAAGCTCGGCTCCACGCACTGCAAGCCCGACGGCCTGCTCCTGGTACCCACCGCCCACGTGCGCGGCTTCCTGGACCCGCTGCCGGTCGGGGCGCTGCCCGGGGTGGGGGACCGGACCGAGCAGACCCTGGCCCGGCTGGGCGTGCGCACGGTCGGCCAGCTGGCCCGCTACGAGCCGGACCTGCTGCGCATGGAGCTGGGCGACAAGGCCGGGACCCGCCTTGCCGAGCTGTCCCGGGGCGTGGACACGAGCCCGGTCGTGTCCGAGTCGCCGGACAAGAGCATCGGCTCGGAGGAGACCTTCGACGAGGACGTGACCGACCCCGGGGTGGTGGACCGCGAGCTGCTGAGGCTGGCCGAGAAGGTCGGGCGCCGCCTGAGGGCCTCGGGGCAGGCGGGGCGCACGGTGAGCGTGAAGCTGCGCCGCGGCGACTTCTCCACCATCACCCGCTCGCGGACCCTGGCCGAGGGCACCGACGTGGCCCGCGAGATCAGCGCCGTCGCCCGCGAGCTGTACGCCGCCTCCGGGTTGCGGGGGGTGCCGCTGCGCCTGGTCGGGGTGCGGGTGGAGGGGGTCATCCCGGTGGGGCAGGTGCACCGCCAGTTGGCGCTGGGGGAGGAGGAATCGGGTTGGAGGGATGTTGAACGGGTTATGGATCGCGTAACGGCACGTTTCGGGCCGGGCGCGATACAGTCGGCCGTGTTGGCCAAGCGTGACGAAAACGACGTATGATGCGGCAACTTCCGGTGCCCTCGGAGCGTTCCCAAGGGTAGGACCGGAATGAGGGTAGAAGAGAGGCATGGAAGCCGGTGTTTCCGATACAGGGCGAGGGTATCGTGGCCTGTGGTGGTCAGGTACGCACGCAGCTTTTCTTTCCACCGGGCGCTAGCTCATCGTATTCTGGGCATACCACTGACCAAGAGACTGTTCTTCAGTACCCGTCACCCCAACCGGGGACTGCCGTAGGGAGGCGCCGTGCCGCTCTCTGAACACGAGCAGCGCATGCTCGACCAGATCGAGCGGGCGCTGTATGCCGAGGACCCGAAGTTCGCGAACACCGTTCGGCAAACGAACCCCGCGGTCCATTACAAGCGCTGGATCATCAAGGCCGGACTCGGTTTCGTCGTCGGTATCGTGCTGCTGATGACGGGGTTGATGCTCCAGTCCACAGTCGCCCAGGTCGCCATCAGCGTCCTCGGTTTCCTCGTCATGCTGCTGTGCTTCCTGTGGGGTGCCAACGCCTGGCGCAAGGCCTCGGGGGGCGGTGGCGCCGACCAGGGCGCCGCGGTGGCGGAGCCCAAGCAGAAGCGTCGGGGCGGCAGCCGTCCCGGCATGATGAATCGTTTCGAGGAGCGCTGGCGCCGTCGCCAGGAGGGTGAGGAGTAGGACCCCGGTCCCGCACCCCGCGACGGTCGCGCTCGGCCGTACCCCGTCGGGCGGGGATCCCGGAGGGGGTCCGCGCCGGACACGCAGTTCCCCGTGGTGGGCCCCGCACAGTCGTGCGGGGCCCACCACGTTTTTCTGGCCAGCCCGTCAGGACGTCACGGGCTCGGGGCCGACGGCGCGGCGCGGGCGGTGCCACGGGGCCAGCGACCGGGGCAGCAGCACCGCGCGGACGCGCGTTCCCGCGCCGACCACCCCGGTCAGCCCCGCCAGGGCCGTCCGCAGGTCCTCGCGCAGCCCCTGCGGTGCCCGGGGCGAGGGCGCGTAGCGCGCCTCCTCCTCGGCCAGGGCCAGCCGCCGCAGCGCCGCCGCGGCCTCCGGCGGCACCGGGCCCGGAGCGGCCCCCGACATCAGCCCCACCGGGGCCGTCTCGGACCGAGGCACCGGACCGGAACCGGCCAGCCGCTCGGCCGTGGCGCGCGGGCTCTCCGCCAGCGACCACGTACCGCCCAGGTCAAGGCAGGTGTCCCGCAGCTCCCGCCACGCGGTGTGCGCGCCCCCGGTGCCCGTCTCCCCCGCGCCGCCGGGCAGCGACGCGGTCCGGGACCAGCGCGTCAGGGCGCGCACCAGCGCGGGCAGCGCCAACAGCAGCAGCACGACCGCGACGGCGCCCGCCACGGGCAGCCACGACAGGTCCGGGCCGTTCTGCGCACCGCCGCCCGGGGCCGCCACCGACGAGGAGGGCTCGTCCCCGGGCTCCTCCTCGGGAGCCTCACCGGGCTCCTCGGCCTCTTCGGAGGCCTCGTCCTCCGCGGCGTCCGACTCCTCGGGGGAGGGGCCCTCCGTCTCCTCCGCGGCGTCGTCCGGGTCGTCGGCGCCCTCCCGCCCGCCCTGGGCGTAGTCGGGCACCGACGCCGAGCCCTGCCCCCCGGCGGAGGACGGGGTCGGCTCGAAGCGCACCCAGCCCGCGCCCTCGAAGTACAGCTCCGGCCAGGCGTGGGCGTCGCCCACGGACACCGCCCAGCGGCCGTCGCCCTGCTGCTCACCCGCGGTGTAGCCCACCGCCACCCGCGCCGGGATGTCCGCCTGCCGGGCCATGACCGCCATCGCCCCCGCGAACTGCTCGCAGTAGCCCACCTGGTCCTCGAACAGGAAGTAGGCGAGCGGATCGGCGCCCTCGGGCACCGCGGGCGGGGACAGGTCGTAGGTGAACGCGCCCTCCGTGAAGTGGTCCTGGATCGCCACCGCACGCTCGTAGGGGGACCGCGCGTCCTCGGTCAGTTGCTCGGCGAGCTCCCGGACCCGCGGGTCCAGTCCGCTGGGCAGGTCGAGGAAGTCGCCCGGCAGCGACCGCGGGCTGCCGCTGTCGGCCAGTTCCTCCGCCGACGGCTCCCGGCCCACGGTCTCCACGGTGAAGCTCAGCCCCGTGGGCGCGCTCTCGGTCGTGAACACCACGTGGCTGGCGGGGTCGGTGTACCAATCCCCGGCCACGTCCACCGTCCGCGCCCAGTAGGGCAGCGGCAGGAAGTCGATCCCGGGCGAGTCCGAGTCCATCGAGATCCGCGTGGTCACCGGGTCGCCGGAGGGCTCGGACTCCCACCCGGTGGGCAGCGGCAGCTCCCCGTCGACCAGGGTGTCGCCCGAGGCGTTCACCGGCGTCATCGTCCAGTTCGCGCCGTCGAACTCGTCCAGCACGTACGTGCGCAGGTAGTCGGGCTGCTCGACGTCGGTCCGGTAGGTCAGCACCGTGCGGTCGGAGGAGGCGGCCAGCTCGCGCCGCAGCGAGACCAGCGGGTGCGTGGTGGTGATGGGGCCCCCGCCGGTGCCGATGTAGGTGCCGTCGGCCATCGTGTGGAGCACGTCGGTGCGCAGCGACGGCACCGCGAGCGGCACCGTCAGGGCCAGCAGCACCGCGGCGGCCGCGGCCAGCGACACCGTCACCGTCCTGCGCAGCGCGCCCAGCACCCGGGCCGAGGAGTCGTGGCCGTCGGGGACGCGCACGCCCCACTCGCGGCCGCGCACCCACACGTCCACCGCGAGCAGCAGCAGGAAGCCGACGGCGCCGCTGGCCGCGGGCAGCCAGCCCAGTCCGGCGTCGTCCACGATCAGCGGGACCGCCATCAGCACGGCCACCAGGGCGCCGACCATCCCGGGGCAGCGCGCGGTCACCGCGAGGAAGTCCGCGACGATCGCGAACAGGACGAACACCAGCGCGATGATCAGCGTGACCCCGGTGGTGGAGGAGACCGGGGGCGTGCTGGCGTTGATCGTCTCCAGGCCCTCGTCGAACACCCGCAGCAGGTGCCCCGCCGCGTCACCGGAGGGCAGCAGCCCCAGGGGCGCGACGTGCCCGGCGAACAGCGGTGTCATCAGCAGCGCCGCCGCCAGCACCTGGAGGAACGGCACCGGGTAGGAGCTCCAGCCGCTGAGGCGGCACAGCGCGGACACCCCGCCCACCGCCACCGTCATCACGAGGGCCGGGACCCACCAGGCCTCGCCCCGTACGAGGCCGCCCAGCAGCGGCAGCGCCATCAGCAGGCAGACCAGGGTGGCCAGGGGCATCAGTGCTCTCAACGCGGACCCTTCCAGGGGGTGTGCGGCCCGGCGGCGACGGGAGCGGGCGCGCAGGCGCGGCGCCACAGGTCGGGCAGTTCGGCGGTGGAACCCAGGACGAGGACGCGCCAGCCGGACGCGGTCAGCACGTCGTGGACCCCGCGCAGGGTGTCGGGTCCGGGCCAGGCGGCGTGCGCGCACAGCACGGCGACGCGCACGCCCCGGCCGCCCGTGCGGGACAGGGCGGCGGCCTCCTCCGGGTCCACCGCGCCCAGCACCGCCACGACCAGGCTGGCCGTCCCGCGGGAGTCGGCCAGCATGCCGATCCCGCCGAGCAGGCCGGGGGTGTCGGAGGACTCCGCGACGGCCAGGCTGTCCAGCACGCCCGACGCGCTCGCGGTCCGCACCCGGCCCCGCTCGGTGTGCAGGCGCAGTTCGTGGCCGCTGTCGAGCAGGTGCACCGCCACCGAGGCGGCCGCGCTCACCGCGGTCTCCAGGGACCCGCCGGGGCCCGGGAGACCATGCGCCCCGTGCCGCGTGTCCAGCAGGACCGCGCTGTTCTCGCGCGAGTGGTGCTCGTCCCGGCGCACCATCAGCTCACCGTGCTTGGCGGTGGACCGCCAGTGCACCTTGCGCAGGTCGTCGCCGTACCGGTACTCGCGGGGGACGGGGTCCTGCTCCCCGGCGCCGCTCATCGAGCGCCTCGGCGAGTCCTCGCCCTTGGAGCCGTCGGCGGCGCCCAGCGCGGTCAGCGGGACGGTCACGGGGGTCACGAGCAGGCGAGAGGGCCCGCCCACGCTGCGGCTGACCCGCACGCACCCCAGCGGGTCGGTCACCCCGATCCGCAGCGGGCCCACCGGGTAGTTGCCGCGTACGGCCGGGCGCACCAGGTAGGCGACGTCGCGCACGGCGCGCGGACCCAGGTAGCCCACCGTGTAGCGGGGTTCGTCGCCCAGCGGCACGGGCAGCGTGTCCTGCACCGCCAACGCGGCCACCGGCCAGGTCCGCGAGGAGTTGCCCACGCGCAGCTGCACCCGGGCGTTGTGCCCCGCCGGGATCCGGACGGGGGACAGGGTGCGGCTGTGCGCGACGCGGGATACGGCCCCCAGGACCGTCAGCGCCGACAGCGGCGGGATCACGGTCAGCAGCACGCCCAGGCCCACGACCTCGCGCTGTCCCACGACCAGACCGGCCACCAGGGCGGTCAGGCCGAGGATGAGCATGCAGACGCCTCGTGCGGTGAGGGTTCGGTGCGGGCGCATGGACCCTCTCTCGGGGGCGGGTGCGTACGGGGGCGGGGCGGCCGGGAGGGCCGCGGGCGCCGGGTCTACTGCGGGCCGGGCACGGGCAGGCGCGCGACCAGCTTGGCCACGATCTGCTCGGGGGTCAGGCGCTCCATCTGCGCCTCGGGGCCGGGCAGCAGCCGGTGCGCGAGCACCGGCACGGCCAGGGTCTGCACGTCGTCGGGAACGACGTAGTGCCGCCCGTCCAGGGCGGCGTAGGCGCGGGCGGCCTGCACCAGGTGCAGGGTGGCCCGCGGCGAGGCGCCCAGGCGCAGCTCGGGGCTGGTCCGGGTCGCGTTGACCAGGTCCACGACGTAGCGGCGCATGCCCGGGGCCACGTGTACCGTGCGCACCCGGTCGGCCAGGTCGCGGATCTGGGCGGCGTTGGTGACGGGCGTCAGGCTGTCCAGCGGCGAGCTGGAGCTGTGCGAGTCGATCATGTCGAGTTCGGCCTGGGGAGCGGGGTAGCCGACCGAGACGCGGGCCATGAACCGGTCGCGCTGGGCCTCGGGGAGGGCGTAGGTGCCCTCCATGTCGCCCGGGTTCTGGGTGGCGACCACCATGAACGGCCGCTCCAGGGCGCGGGTCTGGCCGTCCACGCTCACCTGGCGTTCGGCCATGCACTCCAGCAGGGCGGCCTGGGTCTTGGGCGAGGCGCGATTGATCTCGTCGCCCACCACGATGTTGGCGAACACCGGGCCGGGGTTGAACTCGAACTCGCGCCGGTCCTGGTGGTAGACGCTGACGCCGGTGATGTCGCTGGGCAGCAGGTCCGGCGTGAACTGCACGCGCTGCACGGAGCAGTCCACGGCCCGGCCCAGGGCCTTGGCCAGCATGGTCTTGCCCACGCCGGGGACGTCCTCGATGAGCAGGTGGCCCTCGGCGAGCAGGACCGTCAGCGCCAGGCGCAGCACCTCCGGCTTGCCCTCGATGACCGTCTCGATCGCGGTGCGGACGCGGCCGGCCACGGCGACGACCTCACCGACGTCCCCCTGGACGTCGCCCCCGCGACCGCCGTGGTGTGTACCGAGTGACACCAGACCCCTCCCGCTCCCTGTGGCTCCGTGTGTCGCTGTTCGGAACTGAGGCTAAGCCCATTCAAACCGATTGCAAACCAAAGTGCCGGAATCAGCGGCCGATTGGTTCCAGGGATGACCAAAGAGGTCAAAGGGTTCCAACCGCCCTCCTGATCCTCGGCGGCGGAGCCGGTGCGGGGCGAGAGTGCGGAGCAGGGGAGGACCCCGGCTCCGACCGGCCCCGGAACCCGACACGCCGGTCCGACACGCCGGGTCGGACCGGAGGGCGCCCACCCCGCCCTCCACGCGCGCACGCGGGCACGCACGGGGCGTCGCCGCAGGTCACCGCGGCCCCGAAGGTCCGCGCGCCCCGCGACACACCCCGCGTCCCCCACTTCCCCCCACCTCCACGCCCAACGCTGTGACCTGCGGTTTCGCTCTTCCCGGAGGTGGCAAAAGCCGGAAAGATCTGTTGACGGTGGGGAACAGTGGAGTAAGGTGGGGCACCGTGGAGAGGGTGAATTCTCCACTTCGAGGGTGAGGGAGGTGGAAGTGTGTTCCTCGGCACCCACACGCCCCGGCTCGACCAGAAGGGGCGGCTCTTCCTCCCCGCGAAGTACCGCGACGAGCTGTCGGGGGGTCTGGTGATCACCAAGGGCCAGGAACGCTGCCTCTACGTCTTCCCGACGGAGGAGTTCCGGCGCATCACCGACGCACTCGCCACCACCCCGGTCACCGCCAAGGCGGTGCGCGACTACAGCAGGGTCCTCTTCGCCAGCGCCTCGGACGAGAACTGCGACAAACAGGGCAGGGTCACCATCCCGGCCAAGCTCCGCGACTACGCGGGCCTGGACCGGGAGTGCGTCGTGATCGGCGCCAACACCCGCCTGGAGATCTGGGACTCACGGGCGTGGTCCGACTACGAGGCCGAACAGGAACCCGCCTTCGCGCAGCTGTCGGAGGAGGTGCTGCCCGGGGTGCTGTGACCCCGGCGGAAGCACCGCCGGGCCGACCAGCACACAGTCCACACCCTCGCAAGCCGGAGTCCGGCAACGGCCTCCGGACGCGGTCTCCACGAGCTGGCGCGACTTCCCCGGTGCCAGGTCGTGAGCGCGAAGCCACCGGAAGGTGGACAATAGCGGCCGTGTCCGGAGGCCCGCCGGAACCCGCCGGGCCGTGCCAAGGACACCGTGGAGCGCACCGACAGCGGCGCTACCGCGGCGACTCGGGGGGAGACGGCGACAGCGTGGAGGAACAGCAGCGCATGGGGGACATCCGGCGGCACGGGCGAGGCGGTGGGCCCGGGGGCGCCCACCCGGGCGGGGACGGCGTCCCCGCGGACGGGGAGCACACCGGCGGAGAGCAGGCGCGCGTCGACGCGGCCCGCTCCGGAGCCGACCCCCTGCACGTGCCCGTCATGCTCGACCGGATCGTGGAACTGCTCGCCCCGGCCCTGGAGCGGCCCGGCGCCGTCCTGGTCGACGGCACCCTGGGCCTGGGCGGCCACTCCGAGGCGCTCCTGCGGGCCTGCCCCGGCATGTGCCTGGTGGGCGTCGACCGCGACACCACCGCCCTGGAGCGCAGCGCCGCACGCCTGGCGCCCTACGCCGACCGCACCCACTTCGTGCACGCGGTCTACTCCGACATCCCGCGCGCCCTGGACGAGGCGGGCGCCGCCGAGGCCGACGCCGTCCTGCTCGACCTCGGCGTCTCCTCACCGCAGCTGGACGAGACCGACCGCGGCTTCGCCTACGCCCACGACGCGCCGCTGGACATGCGCATGGACCGCACCCAGCCGCTCACCGCCGCCGAGGTCGTCAACACCTACCCGGTCGCCGAGCTCACCCGCGTGCTGCGCGCCTACGGCGAGGAGCGCTTCGCCTCCCGCGTGGCCAGGGCCATCGAGCGCCAGCGCGCCCAGGCACCCATCGAGTCCACCCGCGCCCTGGCCGAACTGGTGCGCGAGGCCATCCCGGCGGCCACCCGCCGCACCGGCGGCCACCCCGCCAAGCGCGCCTTCCAGGGCCTGCGCATCGAGGTCAACGCCGAGCTGTCCATCCTCGAACGCACCCTGCCCGCTGCGATCGCGCGACTGGCGGTCGGCGGCCGCGTGGCCGTGCTGTCCTACCACTCGTTGGAGGACCGGATGACCAAGAGGGCACTGGCCTCGCTGGCCACCGACACCACGCCCGCCGACCTGCCGGTCCCCCTGCCCGACCGGCAGCCCGAACTCCGGCTCCTCACCCGGGGGGCCGAACTCCCCACGGACGAAGAGAACGAACGCAACCCGCGCGCACAGTCGGCCCGCCTCCGGGCGGCCGAACGCGTGCGACCACCGCGGCAGTAGGGAGACCCAGATGAGCACGAGGACGGACACGCGCCGCGCACCCGCCCGCGGCGGCGAGGCCCCCGCCGGGAAGACGGCCCCCGCGCAGCCCAAGCGCGCGACCACGCCCCCGGCCAAGCCCGCGCCCGCACCGGCCGGGCGCACCCGGTCCGGGGGCGGTGCGCAGGGCCGGGCGCCGCGCATCCCCTTCGTCCTGCTCATCCTGTTCCTGCTGGGAGCCACGCTCGTCAGCCTGCTCGTCCTGCGCAGCGTCGTGGCCGAGGAGGCCTTCGCCATCTCCAGCCTCAAGGAGGAGAACCGGGAGCTGTCCTACGAGGAGCAGCAGCGGCGCCGCACCGTCGCCGAGCTGGAGAGCTCCGAGCGCATCTCCGACGAGGCCGAGGCCATGGGCATGGAGCAGGGCGGGGAGCCCCCGCTCTTCCTCGACCCCGAGACCGGCGAGATCAGCGGCGCCACCGGGAGCGGTGAGTGAGCGCTCCCAGAGACCGGCGTCCCCGGGATCCGCGCAGGCCCGGAGCGGCCAACCGGTCGGGGACCCGGCCCAACAGGCGGCCCCAGCGCGAGCCGCGCCGCCCCGACGGCGGACCCCGCCCCTCGGCGCGCGACCAGGGGCGTCCGGCGCGGGAGGCGCGCGGCGGTGAGCGCCCCCGACGCGAGGGCTCCCCGCCCTCGCTCCCGCCCCTGCTGCGCCGCACCTTCCGCAGGGGCGAGCCGCCGGGCCGCATCAAGATCGGCGGGGCCCTGGTCATGGCCGTCCTGCTGCTCTTCGCCGGACGCCTGGTGCAGATCCAGGTCGTGGAGGCCGACCACTACGCCGAGGCGGCCTCCAACACGCGGCTCCAGACCATCGACATCCCCACCCTGCGCGGCCAGATCACCGACGCCGAGGGCAACCCCTTCGCGCTCTCGCTGGAGGTGCGCACCGTCTTCGTCGACCCCGAGATGGTCGCCGAGGACGAGCGCGACCAGCTCGTCGAGGAGCTCGTCACCCGCTTCGGCCTGGAGGAGGACGAGGTCGCCCAGAAGGTGGACGCCGCGCCCAGCCGCTACGAGGTGGTCGCCCGCGGGGTCCTGCCCGAGGAGTGGGAGGAGCTGGCCGGACTCGGCCTGTCCGGCCTGGGTTCGCAGACCTCCTACGAGCGCGTCTACCCCGAGGAGACCGGCGCCGCCGACCTCGTCGGCTTCGTGGGCGCCGAGGGCCACGGCCTGGAGGGGCTGGAGGGCTACCTCGACGACACCCTGGCCGGTGAGGCGGGCAAGCGCCGCGTCGAGGTGGGCGCCGACGGCACCCAGATCCCCATGGCGGGCGGCCTGGTCAGGGAGCCCGAGCCGGGCCAGGACGTGCGCCTGACCCTGAACCAGGACATCCAGTGGTACGCCGCCCAGACCCTCGCCGAGCGCGTGGAGGAGCTGGACGCCCTGGGCGGCAGCGTCATCGTGGAGCGGGTCGGCACCGGTGAGATCCTCGCCATGGCCGACTACCCCACCTACTCCCAGAGCGACATCTCCTCCAGCTCCGCCGAGCAGTGGTCCAACGGCGCGGTGGCCACGACCTTCGAGCCGGGCAGCACCAACAAGGTGATGACCATCGGCGCCGCGCTGGAGGAGGGCATCACCACCCCGGAGACGGTCTACACCGTGCCCGACAGCATCCAGTACCTGGACCAGACGTTCAAGGACTCCAGCCCCCACGAGACCCTGCGCCTGACGGTCAACGGCATCATGGCCCAGTCCAGCAACGTGGGCACCATCAAGATCGCCGACCAGGTGGGGCGGGGCGTCCTGCACTCCTACCTGGAGGACTTCGGGCTCGGCCAGCCGACCGGGCTCCAGCTGCCCGGTGAGCAGGCGGGCGTCCTCGCCGAGCCCGAGGACTGGTGGGGCACCCAGCTGCCGTCGGTCTCCATCGGCCACGGCCTGTCGGTGAACGCCGCGCAGATGGCGTCGGTGTACGCCACCGTCGCCAACGGCGGGGGGGGGGGGG
>ANAW01000142.1:0-51160 GCA_000340945.1 Nocardiopsis synnemataformans DSM 44143
GGTCTCCATCGGCCACGGCCTGTCGGTGAACGCCGCGCAGATGGCGTCGGTGTACGCCACCGTCGCCAACGGCGGTGTGCGGGTGGAGCCCCGCGTGGTCGCCGGGACGGTGAACACCCAGGGGGAGTTCACCCCGTCCGAGGAGCCCGAACAGCGGCGCGTGCTCAGCGAGGAGACCGCCGAGCAGCTCACGCTGATGCTGGAGGCGGTCACCAGCGACGAGGGCACCGCGCCCCAGGCCCGCATCGACGGGTACCGGGTCGCGGGCAAGACCGGCACCGCCAACCGGATCGACCCCGAGACGGGCGGCTACGACGGCGGCGGGTACACGTCCACCTTCTCCGGGTTCGCGCCCGCCGACGACCCCGAGGTCGTGGTCCAGGTGGTGCTGCACGACCCGCAGGAGGACTACTACGGCGGCGAGGCCGCGGGGCCGGTGTTCAACGACATCATGTCCTTCGCGCTCAAGACGCTGAGGATCCCGCCGTCGGGGACCGAGCCGCCCGCGATCCGGCTGTCGGAGGACCAGGGCGGCGGTTAGGCGGACCGGCCGAGCGCGGCGCCGGTGTGACGCAAGGGTTCTGACCTGCGGTGATCTTGTACTTATAGCGAGGTTCGACCGTCGAACCTCGCTATAAGTACAAGATCACCGCGAATTGGGAGGCCGGGTCACCGCGTCAGGGCGCGGTCCAGGTGGGCGCGCACGGAGCGCACGTGCTCGGGGCCGGTGCGGCAGCACCCGCCCACGAGCACCGCTCCGGCCTCGTACCAGCCCACGGCGGCGCGGCCGAACTCCTCGGGCTCGGCCGTGCCGGTCCACCGCCCCCGCGCCGCGTCCCACTCCTCCCCGGAGTTGGGGTAGGCCACCGCCGGGACGCCGCACGCGGCGACCGCGCGCACCAGCGCGGGGACGTGCCGGGGCGCGGTGCAGTTGACGCCCACCGCCACCAGGCGCCCGTCGGCGTGCAGCGGGGCGAGTCCGGCGGCGGCCTCGCGCAGGGGCGTGCCGTCGCTGAGGCGCTCGCCGTCCCGGCAGGAGAAGCTGATCCACGCGCGGGCGCCGGGGGTCTCGGCCAGCAGCCGGGCCAGCGCCCGGGCCTCGGCAGCCGAGGGGACGGTCTCGCAGGCGAGCAGGTCCGCCCCGGCGTCGGCGAGCACCCGCCAGCGCTCCCGGTGCCAGGCGTACAGGCCCTCCTCGTCCAGGTCGTAGTCCCCGGTGTACTCCGAGCCGTCCGCCCGGGCCGCGCCGTAGGGGCCCACCCCGGCGGCCACCAGGCCGGAGCCGAACGCGTCGCGCTCGGCCCGCGCCAGCTCCACCGAGCGGGCGATCAGCGCCAGGGCCTCGGCCCCGGTGGCGCCCCGCGCGGTCAGCGCCGGAACGCTCGCCTGGTACCCGGCGGCGATGGCCACGTCCGCGCCCGCCTCGAAGTAGTCCCGGTGCACCCGGCGGACGAGGTCGGGCTCCTCGGCCAGCAGCCGCGCCGACCAGAGCCCGCCGCCCAGGTCGCGGCCGTAGGCCTCCAGGCGGGTCGCCAGCCCGCCGTCGAGCACCAGCGGGCGCCCCCGCGGGGCGGTTCCGGCCATGCGCCACCTCCACGTTCGAGGAGGCCTCCAGCCTAGGCGTGGAACCGCCCGCCGCAGGGCACGCCCCCGTCCGCGAGGGACACCGGACGGTCATCGGCGCGTACGACGAACCCGCGTAACCTGGGCGAAACGCCCGGTTCGGGAAACCTCGGCGAACGCAGCGTGGAAATTACCGACCGGTCGTCGACAGCGGTTAACCTCCACACGTGCCACTGGTAATGCGACCCGAACACACGCCACTTCGCCCACTGTCCGCCCTCGCAGCGCTGCTCGGGCCGGACGCCTCCCTCCTGCGCCCGGACCTGGGCGCGGACCGACCCCCGGAGGTGCCCGCCAGGGAGGTGCACGTCCGCGGCATCACCCACGACTCCCGCAAGGTGGGGCCCGGCGACCTGTACGCCGCCCTGCCCGGGACCCGCGCGCACGGCGCCGACTTCGCCGCGCAGGCCGCCGAGGCGGGTGCCGCCGCCGTCCTCACCGACGGGGACGGGGCCGAGCGGGCCGCCGCCACCGGGCTGCCCGTCGTCGTGGTCCCCGACGCGCGCGCCGCGCTGGGCACGGCGGCCTCGTGGGTCTTCAAGGACCCGGCGCAGGACCTGCTGCTGATCGGCACCACCGGCACCAGCGGCAAGACCACCGTCACGTACCTGGTCGAGTCGGGCCTGCGCCACGCCGGGATGCACACCGGCCTCGTCGGCACCGTGGAGATGCGGGTGGGCGACGAGCGCGTCACCTCCTCGCTCACCACGCCCGAGGCCACCGACCTGCACGGCCTGTTCGCCCTCATGCGCGAACGCGGCGTCTCCGCCGCCGCCATGGAGGTCTCCAGCCACGCCCTGGCCCTGGGCCGGGTCGGCGGCACCCGCTACGACGTCGCGATCTTCACCAACCTGTCCCAGGACCACCTGGACTTCCACTCCGACCTGCGCGACTACTTCGACGCCAAGGCCCGCCTGTTCACCCCCGAGTACTGCGACATCGCGGTGGTCAACGCCGACGACCGCTTCGGCCGCGCGCTCGTGGACATGGTGCAGGCCGACGGCCGCGTCCCCGTCACCACCTTCGCCGTGGACGGCTACACCGATGCCGACCCCGCCACCGCCATGGAGGCCGACTGGCGGGCCGTGGACGTGCGCCTGGGCGCCATGGGGAGCGCCTTCCGCATCGTGGGCCCCGGCGGCATGGAGGCCAACGCCTCCGTCGCCCTGCCCGGCCCCTTCAACGTCTCCAACGCGATGGCCGCCATCGTCGGACTGGTCGAGGCCGGGCTGCCGCTGGAGACCGCGATCGCCGGTGTGGCCGCCGCCCCGGGCGTGCCCGGACGCATGGAGCCGGTCGTGGCCAACGCCGTGCCCCACGCCTTCCAGGACTTCACCGCGCTCGTGGACTACTCGCACAAGCCCGGCGCCATCGAGGCCGTCCTGACCGCCCTGCGCGCCACCACCGAGGGCGGGCTGACCATGGTGGTCGGCTGCGGCGGCGACCGCGACCGCGCCAAACGCCCGCTCATGGGCGAGGCCGCCGCGCGCCTGGCCGACCAGCTGGTCATCACCAACGACAACCCGCGCACCGAGGACCCCGTGAGCATCGCCGCGTCGATGCTCGAAGGGGTCGCCAAGGTCCCCGAGGAGCACCGCGCCCGGGTCACGGTGGAGTTCGACCGGGCCGAGGCCATCCGCCTGGCCGTCGAGCGCGCCCGGCCGGGCGATGTGGTGGTCGTCGCTGGGAAGGGCCACGAGACCGGCCAGTACGTCAAGGGCGAGGTGCTGCCCTTCGACGACCGCGAGGTGCTGCGCGCGTCCATCGAGGACCACCTCGGCATGAGCGCCCGCGAGCGGCTGGGCGTCGCCCTCCAGGACATCCACCGGGTGCCTGACCAGGGCTGACACCCCGACACTCCCGGAGTGCGGACCGTCTGGACGAGGGGGCGCGGGCACGGCCCGCGCCCCCTTCGCGTCCGCTCCGGACGGCGTCCGAGCGCTTCGGGGCAGGTGCGGGCCGACGGTCACGAAGTGGCGCATATTGCCGCTCGCGGGGCCCGGCGGGATTCCGGACGCCCCAAGATGTTCTAAGGTAGGTCCGGCAATCGCAGCCCGACACGTGACGCCCCCGGTGGCGACCACGACGCGGCCCATGCCGACACCGTGGTGAGGCCCGGCGCGGCAACGCGCGGCATCCGCGGTGCCATCCCCTGACCTGAGACTCCGGCCGGGTGGCCAGCCGCCCCTGTGGCGTCGTGGACCGGGCCTGACATGAGGAGTGGATTTGATCGCGCTCACGCTCGATCGGATCGCTGAGATCACCCAAACCGCCATCGGCGGATCAGCGCGCCCCGAAGCCGTCGTCGACGGCCCCGTCGTCATCGATTCGCGGCAGGCAGCGCCCGGCGCGCTCTTCGTCGCCCTGGGCGGCGAACGCGTCGACGGACACGACTTCGCCGCGTCCGCGGTCGCGGACGGAGCGGCGGCGGCCCTGGTCTCCCGGCCCGTCGACGCCCCCCACCTCCTGGCGGAGGGCGGGGACGAGGGAGTGGTCGCGGCCCTGACGCGGCTGGCCCGGCACGTCGCGGGAGAACTCAGCGATCCCAGCCGCGGAGCGGAGCGAGCCGAGGTCGTCGCGGTCACCGGATCCTCCGGCAAGACCACGACCAAGGACCTCATCGCGCAGGTCGTGGCCCGCATGGGCCCGACCGTCGCCCCGGCGGGCTCGTTCAACAACGAGATCGGCCACCCCCTCACCGTGCTGCGCGCCGACACCGGCACCCGGTACCTGGTCCTGGAGGCCGCCGCCCGCGGCATCGGGCACATCGCCCACCTGTGCGGCGTGGCCCCGCCCCGGATCGGCGTGGTGCTCAACGTCGGCAGCGCCCACATGGGGGAGTTCGGCGACCGCGACGCCATCGCCAGGGCCAAGGGCGAGCTGGTCGAGGCGCTCCCGCCGGGAGCCGAGGCCAGGGGCGGGGGAGGGGTCGCCGTCCTCAATGCCGACGACCCGCGCGTGAACGCCATGGCCTCGCGCACCCGTGCGCGCGTGGTCACCTACGGACTGGGGGAGGACGCCCTCGTACGCGCCACGGACGTGGTCCTGCGCGACACGGGCGCCCCCTCCTTCACCCTCCACCTGGCCGGGCGCACCGCCCGGGTGGAACTGGCCCTCGTCGGAGCCCACCAGGTCCACAACGCGCTGGCCGCCGCCGCGGTCGCCGACGAGCTGGGCATGGGCGTCGACGAGGTCGCCGAGGCGCTCGGCGCCGCCACACCGGTCAGCCGGTGGCGCATGGAGGTCACCGAGCACGCCGGCGCGACCCTCGTCAACGACGCCTACAACGCCAACCCCGAGTCCATGCGGGCGGCGCTGACCACCCTGGGCGCCCTCGCCCGGGACCGCCGCTCCATCGCCGTCCTGGCCCACATGGCCGAGCTCGGCGAGGACGGCGGGGTCGAGCACGAGAGGATCGGTGAGCTCGCCGCACGCACGGGTGTGGCCCACCTGGTCGTGGTCGGCGAGGCGGCCGAGGGCATCGCCGTCGGCGCCGAGGGCGCCGCGCGGCAGGGACTGTGGCAGGGCGAGAGCGTCCGCGTGGCGGACGTTCACGAGGCCGCCGCGGCGGTGCGCGCGCGGATGCGCACAGGAGACGTCGTCATTGTGAAGGGATCACGCGTGGCAGGGCTCGAAAGGGTTATCGACCTCATCACGGAGGGTGACGCCCGGTGATCGGCATCACTCTGGCGGCGGCCCTCGCGCTCGTCGTCTCCATGGGGCTGATGCCCCCGCTGATCAAGCTCCTGTACCGGTTCAAGTTCGGCCAGGAGGTCCGCGACGACGGACCCGAGGGCCACAAGACCAAGCAGGGCACGCCCACCATGGGCGGCGTCGTCGTCATCCTCGGCGCCGTCGTGGGCTACTTCGGCTCCCACGTGGTGCTCCTGATCGTGCAGCCCAGCTCCAGCGGGCCCACCGCCTCGGGCCTGCTGGTGATGTTCCTGTTCGTCGGGATGGGCTGCGTCGGCTTCCTCGACGACTTCATCAAGATCTACAAGCGCCGCAGCCTGGGCCTGCGCAGCGGCGCGAAGATGGTCGGCCAGGCCATCGTCGGCGTGGGCTTCGCCTACGGCGTCACCCTCTTCCCCAACGGCTACGGCTACACCCCCGCCGCCCCCAGCATCTCCTTCCTCCGCGACTTCGGCCCCCCGCTGATGATCGGCCTGTTCGTCCTGTGGGCCCTCTTCCTCATCGTCGGCTTCTCCAACGCGGTGAACCTCACCGACGGCCTCGACGGCCTGGCCACCGGCGCGACGATCCTGTCCCTGGTCGCCTACGTCATCATCGGCAACTGGCAGCTGCGCCAGTCCTGCGTGTCCTACCTCTCGGACAGCTGCTACACGGTCCGCGACCCCCTGGACCTGGCCGTGGTGGCCGCCTCCGTGCTCGGCTCCTGCATCGCCTTCCTGTGGTTCAACGCCCCGCCCGCCAAGATCTTCATGGGCGACACCGGCTCCCTGGCCCTGGGCGGCCTGATCGTGGGCCTGGCCATCACCACCCGCACCCAGCTCCTGCTGCTGCTCATCGGCGGCCTGTTCGTCATCATCACCCTGTCGGTGATGGTCCAGATCACCTCGTTCCGCCTCACCGGCAAACGCGTGCTGCGCATGGCGCCCCTCCAGCACCACTTCGAGCTCAAGGGCTGGGCCGAACCCACCATCGTGATCCGCTTCTGGATCATCCAGGGCCTGTTCGTGGCGATCGCCATCGGGCTCTTCTACCTGGAATGGATGCCGAGGTAGGCATGGCGCACCACGCTTCCGACACACCGCCCGGCCCCGCACCGGAGGGCGCCCCCCTGGAGGGGCGCCGGGTCTGCGTCGCGGGCCTGGGCGTGTCCGGGCCCCCCGTGGCCAGGGCGCTCCTGGCCCGGGGGGCGCGCGTGACCGTCGTCGACGGCCGCGACGACGACACCGTCCGCCCGGTGGCCGACCGGCTCCGGGCGGAGGGCGCCGAGGTCGTCCTGGGCGCCACCCCGCTGCCCGAGGAGTGCGACCTGGTCGTCACCTCGCCCGGCTGGCGCCCCGACTCCCCGCTGCTGGTCCGGGCCGCCGAGGCCGGGATCGAGGTCATCGGGGACGTCGAACTCGCCTGGCGGCTCAAGCCCGCCGACCAGGTGTGGCTGGCCGTGACCGGAACCAACGGCAAGACCACCACCGTGCGGATGCTGGAGGCGATGCTCCGCGCGGACGGCCGCGACGCGCTCGCCGTGGGCAACGTCGGCACCCCGGTCGTGGAGGCGGTCCAGCCCGACGCCCGGGGCCGCGTCCGCGAGGTCCTTGCCGTGGAGCTGTCCAGCTTCCAGCTCCACTGGTCCTCCAGCCTGCGCCCGCACGCCGCGACCGTCCTCAACATCGCCTCCGACCACCTGGACTGGCACGGCGGCCTGGAACCCTACGCCCGCGCCAAGGGCCGGGTCTACGCGCCCGGGACCGTCCGCGTCGTCAACACCGCCGACGCCTGGTCGGCGCGCCTGGCCGAGGAGGACGGCGACCCGCACACGCCGCTGGTCGGCTTCCGCCTGGACACGCCCCGCGCGGGCGAGGTCGGCGTGGTCGAGGACCTGCTGGTGGACCGGGCCTTCGTCGAGGACCCGCACAGCAGTGCCGAGGAACTGGCCACGCTCTCCGACGTGCGCCCGGCCGCGCCGCACAACGTCGCCAACGCCCTGGCCGCCGCCGCGCTGGCCCGCTCGGTGGGCGTGGCGCCCGCCTCGGTCCGGGCCGGGCTGACCGCCTTCGAGCCCGAGCCGCACCGCATCGCCTTCGTGGCCGCGGCGGGGGGCGTGGACTACGTGGACGACTCCAAGGCCACCAACCCGCACGCCGCCGCCGCGTCCCTGGGCTCCTACCCGTCCGTGGTCTGGATCGCGGGCGGCCTGCTCAAGGGCGCCGAGGTCGACGACCTGGCCGCGATGGCCGCCGACCGCCTGCGCGGCGCCGTGCTCATCGGCGCCGACCGCGCCCGGCTGCGCGAGGCCCTGGCCGAGCGCGCCCCCGGGGTGCCGGTGGTGGAGGTCGAGGGCCCCGCGGAGGGGGATCCCAGCGTCATGGACGCGGTGGTCGCCGCCGCGGCCTCCCTGGCCGAGGAGGGGGACACCGTGCTGCTGGCGCCGGCGGCTGCCTCCATGGACATGTTCACCGACTACCACGAGCGGGGCCGCCTCTTCGCCGAGGCCGTGCACCGCTTGCTCTGAGTGGCGCAACGCCGCCCGTGCGTGACCGAACGCGCGCGGGCGGCCCCCACTGTGCCCTCCGCCACGTCCCGGACCGCCAAAGATGGCCAACACGCGCGAAATGTCCACGGCTTCCCACCCGCCGGTGCGCCAGTATTGAGGCGCGAATTTCGTGCGGAGGGTGTGGATGGCGGCGACGACGGCGGTTCCCGGGGCGACCCGGTCCAAGGCGCGCGCGGCGGCGGGCGGGCGCGAGCGCGCCCTGTGGCGCGAGTGGGTCCGCCTGCTGGACCGGCCGCTCACCTCGTACTACCTGATCCTGGGCACCTCGGTCCTGCTCATCGCGCTGGGCCTGATGATGGTGCTGTCCTCCACGATGGTCAACTCCATCGACGAGACCGGCTCGGCCTTCTCGATGTTCCAGCAGCAGCTGGTCTCGGCCGCCCTCGGCCTGCCGCTGATGTTCCTCGCCTCCCACCTGCCCCAGCGGATCTTCCGCCTGGTCGGCTACCCGGCGATGATCGTCTCGGCGGCGCTGCTGCTGCTCACCGTCTTCCAGGGCGTGGAGATCAACGGCGCCACCCGCTGGCTGGACCTGGGCGGCCTGGTCATCCAGCCCTCCGAACCGGCCAAGCTCGCCTTCGCCCTGTGGGGCGCCAACATCCTGGCCCGCAAGGAGGAGCTGCGCGA
The DNA here is from genome assembly GCA_000340945.1 of Nocardiopsis synnemataformans DSM 44143. GTDB lineage: Bacteria > Actinomycetota > Actinomycetes > Streptosporangiales > Streptosporangiaceae > Nocardiopsis > Nocardiopsis synnemataformans. The sequence goes on from ANAW01000142.1 coordinate 8,492, forward strand.
GCTCACCGAGTGGCGGCACCTGCTCATCCCGCTGCTGCCCGGATGCGGCCTGCTGGTCCTGCTGGTGCTGATGGGCTCCAACCTGTCCACGGGCCTGGTGTTCCTGGTCACCTTCCTGGGCCTGCTGTGGGTGGTCGGCGCGCCCGGAAGGCTCTTCGGGGCCATGTTCGGCCTGGTCCTGGGACTGGCCGGCATCGCCATCGCCGTCGAGCCCTACCGCATGGCGCGCGTCACCTCCTTCCTGGACCCCGAGGCCGACCCCCTGGGCTCGGGCATGCAGTCGCTGCACAGCCTCTACGCCCTGGGCACCGGCGGGATCTTCGGCGTCGGCATCGGCGAGAGCCGCGAGAAGTGGGGCTTCCTGCCCTTCGCCGAGTCCGACTTCGTCTTCGCCATCATCGGCGAGGAGTTCGGCCTCATCGGCACCCTGCTCATGCTCGCCCTGTTCGGCATGCTCGGCTACGCCGGGATGCGCGTGGCCTTCCGCGTCAAGGAGCCCTTCCCCCGCCTGGCCTCCTTCGCCATCGTCACCTGGATCATGGGCCAGGCCATGATCAACATGGGCGCCGTCATCGGGCTGCTGCCCGTCACCGGCGTCCCGCTGCCCCTGGTCTCCTACGGGGGCTCGTCCCTGGTGACCACCATGGCGGCCCTGGGCGTGCTCCTGGCGCTGGCCAAGGCCGAGCCCGAGGCGCGCAAGGCGCTGGAGGCCCGGGGTCCCAGTCGGGTGCAAAGGGCTCTAAGCTGGCTGGGCCTGGACAACATCGTCGCCTCGGTCAGCAACCTCGGCGGCGCGGCGGCGTCCGGGCGCCCCACCACGGCACGCGGCCCGCGCACGGCGGGCGCCCGCGGTGGCAGGACAACGGCCAAGCACAGGAGCGGACCGGTCCCTGCTGGTGACCGGCCAAGGAGGAATCGGCGACGATGAGGGTAGCCCTCGCCGGAGGCGGCACGGCCGGGCATATCGAGCCCGCACTCTCCCTTGCGGACGCGCTGCGGCGCATGGACCCCAGCACGGAGATCCTCTGCCTGGGCACCGAGCGGGGCCTGGAGACCCGTCTGGTGCCCATGCGCGGCTACGAGCTGGGCATCATCCCGGCCGTCCCCCTGCCGCGCAGGCTCACCCCGCAGCTGCTCAGCGTGCCAGGCAAGCTCGCGGGCGCCCTCAGCGCGGCCGGTGAGCAGCTGGACCGGCTCCAGGCCGACATCATCGTCGGCTTCGGCGGCTACGTGGCCACGCCCGGCTACCTGGCCGCCCGCCGCAGGCGCATCCCCATCGTCGTCCACGAGGCCAACCCCCTGCCGGGCCTGGCCAACCGGCTGGGCGCGCGCCTGACCCCGCACGTGTTCACCGGCCACCCCCACACCCAGATCCGCAACGGCCGCTTCGTCGGCATCCCGCTGCGCGAGCAGATCACCTCGCTCGACCGGCTGGCCATGGGCGACAAGGCCCGCACCTACTTCGGCCTGCGCCACGACCTGCCCACCCTGCTGATCTTCGGCGGCTCCCAGGGCGCCCAGCGCATCAACGAGACCGCCTACGCCGCCCGCGACGCCTTCCGCGACAGCGGCGTCCAGGTCCTGCACGTGGTCGGCCCCAAGAACGCCGACGAACCCCAGGACCTCACCCAGATGGGCGTCCCCTACGTCGCCGTCCCCTACGTGGACCGCATGGACATGGCCTACGCCGCGGCCGACGTGGCCATGTGCCGCTCCGGCGCCATGACCTGCGCGGAGCTGACCGCCGTCGGCCTGCCCGGCGCGTTCGTGCCGCTGGCCATCGGCAACGGCGAGCAGGCCCTCAACGCCGAGCCCATCGTCCAGGCGGGCGGCGGGATGATGGTCGGCAACGCCGACGTCTCCGTCGAGTGGATCACCCGGCAGCTCATCCCGCTGCTCACCGACACCGACCGGGTCGTGGCCATGTCCGAGGCGGCGGCCCGGATGGGCCGCCGCGACGCCGACATGGAACTGGCCCGCGAGGTCACGGCCATCGCCCGCGGCGACAAGCCCACGCCCGACATGCCCGTGCCCGAGGACGACGGCGACGAGGCCTTCTACGACGACGGGAAGGACACCCGATGAGCCTGGTGAGGCCGACCGAGCCGGTGCCCGTGGACAAGCTGGGCCGTACCCACTTCATCGGCCTGGGCGGAGCGGGCATGTCCGGCATCGCCCGCGTGCTGCTCCAGACGGGGGTGGAGGTCTCGGGCAGCGACGCCCGCGACAGCGACACCCTGCGCGAACTGGAGCAGATGGGCGCCGACGTCCACGTGGGGCACGCCGCCGACAACCTCGGCACGGCGGAGACCCTGGTGGTCTCCTCCGCCATCCGCGAGGACAACCCCGAGCTGGTCGAGGCGCGCCGCCGCGGCCTGCGGGTGCTGCCCCGGGCCGCGGCCCTGGGCGCGCTGCTGCTGGGCCGCGAGGGCGTCGCCGTCTCGGGCACCCACGGCAAGACCACCACCACGTCCATGGTCGCGGTGGTGCTCCAGCACGTGGGCGCCGACCCCGGCTACGTCATCGGCGGCAAGCTGGTCACCACCGGCCTGGGCGCCGACGCCGGCATCGGCGAGGTCATCGCCGTGGAGGCCGACGAGAGCGACGGCTCCTTCCTCATGCTCTCCCCCAAGATCGCCGTGGTCACCAACGTCGAGGCCGACCACCTGGACAACTACAGCGGCATCGAGGAGATCCACGCCAACTTCGCCTCGTTCGTCGACCGGGTCGAGCGCACGCTCATCGTGGGCGTGGACGACCCCGGCGCCCGCCGGGTGGCCGAGCTGGCCCGCGAGCGCGGCAAGCGGGTGCTCACCTACGGCGAGGCCGAGGACGCCGACTACCGCGTCACCCGGGTGCGCGCCCGCGGCTTCACCACCGAGTTCACCATCCGCACCGCGGGCGGCGAGCCCGTGGACGGCCAGCTCGCCGTGCCGGGCCGCCACAACGTGCTCAACGCGGCCGCGGCCGTCGCGGTCGCCGACGAGCTGGGCCACGACCTGGAGGTGGCGGTGGAGGGCATCGCCGACTTCGCCGGCGCCGCGCGCCGCTTCGAGCCCAAGGGCGAGGCGGGGGGAGTGGCCGTCTACGACAGCTACGCCCACCACCCCACCGAGATCGAGGCCGACCTGCGCGCCACCCGGGCGGCGCTGGAGTCCCTGGCCGACGAGGCGCGCGAGGCCGGTTGGGAGCACGCCGGGGGCAGGGTCCTCGCCCTGTTCCAGCCGCACCTGTACAGCCGCACCCGCATCTTCGCCGAGGAGTTCGCCGCCGCGCTGGGCCTGGCCGACGAGGTCGTGGTCACCGAGGTCTACGCGGCCCGCGAGGACCCCGAGCCCGGGGTCACCGGCGAGCTGATCACCTCCCGTGTCGCGCACGACCGCGTGCGGTACGTGCCCGGCCGCGAGGAGGCCGTGCGCCGGGTGGCCGATCTGGCCCGCCCCGGCGACATCGTGCTCACCATGGGCGCGGGCGACGTCACCGAGCTGGGCCCGCGCATCGTCGAGGCGCTCGCCGAGAGGGCCGACGGCATCGGGGGCTGACGCGGGGAAGGCCAACGGCGGGGGAAGCGGTCGCGCAGACACACGGAAGGGGCGTAGGTGGTCGCTGAGCAGGAGGAGGGCGTAGAGGCCGTGCCGCGCAAGCGGTCCGACCCCTGGAAGTTCGCCTTCGTGGCGCTGCTGGTGGTCGCCCTGGTCTGCGTGGTCGCCTGGCTGCTGCTCGGCTCCCGCCTGCTCGTGGTCCGCGACGTCGCGGTCGCCGGCCTGGACCGGATCCCCTCCGAGGAGGTGGTCGCGGCCGTGGGCGTGGACACCGGGACGCCCCTGATCAGGGTCGACCTCGACCGGAGTGTGGAGCGCGCCGAGGCACTGCCCCTGGTGGAGTCGGCCACGGTCACCCGCGGCTGGCCCGCCACCCTGGAGGTCGAGGTGGTCGAACGCCAGCCGCTGCTGGCCGTCCGGGTGGGGGAGGACTACCGGCTGGTCGACGCCGACGGCGTGCGCATCGAGGACGCGCCGAGCCTCCCCGACGCCTACCCGCTGGTCCGCGTCACCGGGGAGGTCGAGGGCAACGAGGCCGTCGCCGCCGCCGCCGACATCGTCGAACGGGCACCGGACTCCCTCCTCTCCCGGATCCGGCTCATCGACGCCACCGACCCCGAGGCGATCACCATCGAACTCGCCGAGGACGCCCGCGTCGAGTGGGGCTCGCCCGAGGAGACCGCCCGCAAGAGCGACCTCCTGCGGGTGCTCATCGGCGAGCACCCGCCGCAGGAGGACCGCGTCTACGACGTGTCCGCGCCCGACATCGCCGTCGTGAGGTGAAGCGTTCCCGGGCACAGGAGAGGAACGGGGCGCGGTCGGGCCGGGCCGGAGGGCACCGGCGGGACCCGCGGGCGGCCTGCGCGGACATTCCAGACGCGACGCGCCGAGGACGCACATCGCTTCCCCGCGTCGTGCGCCGTTAGGCTGAACTCGTCATCGGTTGCCCGTGGTCGGCGGTCCGCTTACTGTCGGGAAACACAACCGAACGTCAACAAAGCACCAGAACAGGCTTTTCGGGTACGCGGGAACCGTTCCGCCTCACGGCGGACCGCACCAGCCCTCCCCGGGCGGGTGGACGGAGGCTCCGGCGGTCCGGGGTCCCCCGGTCACGGCGTCGTGGACGACCCGTCGGGGAACCCGAAACGCACACTGTAGAACCGGATGCCGGACCAACGGCGCCTCCGGTGGCGCACAGCCACCGGACGCGGTGACGGAACGGCTTAAGCGAGCGGAAAGGCCCCTCGTCGTGGCAGCACCGCAGAACTACCTCGCGGTCATCAAAGTCGTCGGCATCGGCGGCGGCGGTGTCAACGCCGTCAACCGAATGATCGAAGAGGGGCTCAAGGGCGTCGAGTTCATCGCCATCAACACTGACGCCCAGGCGCTGCTGATGAGTGACGCAGACGTCAAGCTGGACGTCGGGCGCGAACTCACCCGCGGCCTCGGAGCCGGCGCCAACCCCGATGTCGGCCGCAAGGCGGCCGAGGACCACCGGGAGGAGATCGAGGAGGTCCTCAAGGGGGCCGACATGGTCTTCGTCACCGCTGGTGAGGGCGGCGGGACCGGAACCGGGGGCGCCCCGGTCGTGGCCAACATCGCCCGGTCCCTGGGCGCCCTGACCATCGGCGTGGTCACCCGCCCCTTCGGCTTCGAGGGCAAGAGGCGGGCCACCCAGGCCGAGTCGGGGATAGCGATGCTCCGCGAGGAGGTCGACACCCTCATCGTGATCCCCAACGACCGGCTGCTGTCCATCTCCGACCGCCAGGTCAGCGTGTTGGACGCCTTCAAGGCCGCCGACCAGGTACTCCTGTCCGGTGTGCAGGGCATCACCGACCTGATCACCACGCCGGGACTGATCAACCTGGACTTCGCCGACGTCAAGTCGGTCATGTCCGGTGCGGGCTCGGCGCTCATGGGCATCGGGTCGGCGCGCGGGGACGACCGGGCGGTCGCGGCGGCGGAGATGGCGATCTCCTCACCACTGCTGGAAGCGAGTATCGACGGGGCCCACGGCGTGCTGCTGTCCATCCAGGGCGGCTCCGACCTGGGACTCTTCGAGATCAACGAGGCAGCGCAGCTCGTCGCGAACTCGGCGGCGCCCGAGGCCAACATCATCTTCGGCGCCGTCATCGACGACGCCCTGGGCGACGAGGTGAGGGTCACCGTCATCGCGGCCGGCTTCGACGAGCCCGAGGGCGTGCTCCCGGTGATGCGGGAGCGCCAGCCGGTGGACCCTCCTGAGGCCGCCGCCCCCAAGGCAGGCATCACGTCCGGCAGGGAGGAACGGACCGCTCCGGCGGCGCCCGCCTCCGCGGACGCGAGCGGGGCGTCGGCCGCCAATATGCCGTGGATCACTCCGTCCCGTCCGGCCGAGCCCGCCCCGGAGCCCCAGTGGACGCCGCCGGCGACCCAGGCTCCGCCGGTCCAGCAGCCGGTCGAGCCCGAGCCCGCCCACCAGGAGCAGTACACCCAGGCCGCTCCGGCCGAGCCGGGCCCGGCCCAGCAGACCCCGCCCCACGGCACGTCCGCCTTCCAGGCGGAGGCCGAGCCCGCCGAACCGGTTCGCGCCGAGGAGTCGGCTCCGGCCGAGGAGGAGCCCGCGGCGCGCGAGGGCGGCCACGCGGGCCACATCCACGCGGTCTCGGACGCCACCGCCGAGCGGCGCGGGGACGTGCCCACGCCCCGGCGCCGGGTCATCTTCGACGACCCCGACGACCTCGACGTCCCGGAGTTCCTGAAGTAGCTCCGACCCCGGCCCCCGGGCCGGGGTCGTCGCCGCTTCCGGGGCGGTGTCCGCCCAGCCGGGGACGGTTCGGGCGGTGGTAGTGTCCTGGACCGGGGGGACGGCGAGGCGGGCCCCGCGGGAGTCCGCTCCCGCAAGGAGCCCGCGCCGGAGCCGGGGTTCGGCCGGTACCGGCCACCGGCCCCGAACGCCCGCCGGGCGACGCGGTCCGGGGACCCCCCTCCGGCAGGAGCGGGGAGGAAACATCACCGGATGAGCAACGTCATCGACCTGGGCCACGGGATCCGTGCCGCCGTCACCGAACGGCACGGAGGAGTGAGCGCCCCGCCCTACGACTCGCTCAACATGAGCCTGGGCTCGGAGGACGAACGCGAGGCCGTGCTCGCCAACCGCAAGACCGCCGCCCGCGACCTGGGGTTCGACGTCGACCGGGTCGTGTGGATGCACCAGGTGCACAGCGCCGACGTCCTCGTGGCCACCGGACCCGGGGGCGTGGGAACCTGCGACGGGGTGGTCACCACCCGCTCCGACCTGGTCCTGGCCTCGATGGCCGCCGACTGCCTGCCGGTCCTGGCCGCCGACGCCGAGGCGGGCGTCATGGGCGCCGCGCACTCCGGCCGCCTGGGCACCGCGCACGGTGTGGCCGCCAACCTGGTCGCGGCGATGGCCGACCAGGGCGCCCGCGCCGACCGGATCACCGTCTTCCTGGGCCCCGCCATCTGCGGCGGGTGCTACGAGGTCCCGCCCCACGTGCGCGACGAGACCGCGCGCGGGGCCCCCGAGGCCGCCTGCACCACGAGCCGGGGCACCGCCGGAGTGGACATGCGCGCCGCCGTCACCGCCCAGCTGCGCCGGGCGGGCGTCACCGACATCCGGGCCGACGGCCGCTGCACCCTGGAGAGCCCCGAACTGTTCTCCCACCGGGGCCAGGCGCCGACCGGCAGGTTCGCCGCCTTCCTCTGGCGCGTCTGAACGTCGCACCCGGCCACCAGGATGGTGTCGTGGGACCACCGGGACAGCCCGGTTCCCACTCCCTCCGGCGCGTGAGGGCCCGGCGCCCCCGAGGCCCGGGGCGCGTGGGGTGACGGAGGTGCGGGAAGTAGAGCGAGTGGGATCCGTCCCAGGGAAAGAAGGAGCACCGTGACACACGCCGACCCGGCTCGCGTCGAGCAGGTCCGCGCCAACCTCGCCGCCGCGCGGGCCAGGATCGAGGCGGCCTGCGCCAAGGCCGACCGCAGCCCCGACGAGGTGTCGCTGGTCGCCGTCACCAAGACACACCCGGCCTCCGATGTGCGGATTCTCGCCTCACTCGGTGTGACCGACGTGGGCGAGAACCGCGACCAGGAGGCGGCCCCCAAGGCCGCCGAGACCGCCGACCTGGGTCTGACCTGGCACTTCGTGGGCCAGTTGCAGACCAACAAGGCGCGGTCGGTGGCCTCCTACGCCGACGTCGTCCACTCGGTGGACCGCGCCAGGCTGGCCCGGGCGCTGGGGGAGCGCGCCGCCGCGGCCGGACGGAGCCTGACCTGCCTGGTCCAGGTCAACCTCGACGCGGACTCGCGGGCCGGGGTGATCGGTCCGCGCGGGGGAGTGGACCCGGAGGACGCGCTCGGGCTCGCCGAGCGGATCGAGGAGCACGAGGCGCTCGCGCTGGGCGGCGTCATGGCGGTCGCCCCCCGCGAGGGCGATCCCTCGGCCGCCTTCGCCCGGCTCCAGGAGGTCGCGGCCCGTATCCGCGATCGCTATCCTCGGGCGACGGTGGTCTCCGCGGGCATGAGCGGGGACCTGGAGGCGGCGGTCGAGCGAGGCGCGACACACCTGCGACTCGGTACGGCGTTGCTCGGCAACCGGGGACCGATCGTGGGGTAATGTCCCCACATAGACCTTGGAACCCGTCTGTGGAGTTCGCCCGAATGGACGCTCTCCCCGAGAACGGACGGGACAGTGCGAAGGAGTCGGCTGCGGTGAAGGCCGCGGGGACGACGGAGGACATGAGATGGCCGGCGCGATGCGCAAGATGGCGGTCTACCTCGGCCTCGTGGAGGACGACCGTTACGATCACCGCTATGCGGACGAATATGATGAGTTCGACGATTTCGACGAGGGGGTGGAAGAGCAGCGTGAACGCGACGCTGACGCCCCGCCCGGCGAGGAAGCGCGAGGCGACGTGATGGACACCGGCGGTTACCTGGGCTCAGGTCGCGGTGGCACGACCGCGACCGCCTCCACCGCCGACCTCGCGCGGATCACCACGCTCCATCCGCGTACCTACAACGAGGCGCGTACCATCGGAGAGCACTTCCGAGAGGGTACGCCGGTGATCATGAACCTGACCGAGATGGTCGACAGCGACGCCAAGCGTCTGGTCGACTTCGCGGCTGGTCTGATCTTCGGTCTGCATGGCAGTATCGAACGCGTCACCAACAAGGTGTTCCTGCTGTCCCCGGCCAACGTCGAGGTGACTGCCGAGGACAAGGCGCGGATCGCCGAGCGAGGGTTCTTCAATCAGAGCTAGAACGTCACATTTGTCCAGAGATTGGGTCGAGGAACGACCGTGAGTACCGTCCTGTCCGTGCTGATCATCATCCTGCAGCTGTTTGTCTTCGTGCTGTTGGCGAGGGTGATCCTGGAGATGGTGCAGTCCTTCTCCAGATCGTGGCGCCCCACGGGGTTCGTGCTCGTGATCGCCGAGATCGTGTACACGATCACCGACCCGCCACTGAGGTTCCTGCGTCGGTTCATCAAGCCCGTACGTCTGGGGAGCATCGCGCTCGACCTGAGCGTCCTGGTGCTCTTCTTCGGCGTCTACATCTTGATCGCACTGCTCGGGAGCTTCGCCTAGCAGGAGAGTAGACGTAGGCGGAAGGAACCGCCCCGGATTCCGCTATGTGGTCTTGGTCATGATCTGGATTGCCGTAAGGTCACGATCATGTAGCGTCCCTACGGACAGACTCCAAGCGCGCCAAGGAGACGAACATGCCGCTGACACCCGCCGATGTGCGGAACAAGCAGTTCAGTACCACCCGGCTCCGACCGGGATACGACGAAGAAGAGGTCGACGCCTTCCTCGACGAGGTCGAGTCCGAGCTCGACCGCCTGATCCAGGAGAACGAGGAACTGCGCGGCAAGCTGGCCGAGTGCCTGCGGGGCAAGGTGCCCAACGCCGGCATGCAGGACTTCCAGCAGCAGGACCAGGCGCCCGAGCCGCAGCAGCACGAGCAGATGCGTCCCGAGCCCGTCCAGCCGCCGCAGGCCGTCGAGCCCCAGCCCCCGGTCCAGCAGCAGCAGATGCAGATGGCCGGCCCCGGCATGGGCATGGGCGGCGAGGAGAACATGGACACGGCCGCCCGTGTTCTGGCCCTCGCGCAGCAGACCGCCGACCAGGCGATCTCCGACGCCCGCCGCGAGGCCGACGAGACCCTCGGCCGCGCCCGCAACGAGTCCGAGGACATCCTCGGCAAGGCCCGCCGCCAGGCCGACCAGATCATCGGTGAGGCCCGCGCCCGCTCCGAGAACCTCGACCGCGACGCGCAGGAGCGCCACCGCCAGGTCATGGGCAGCCTCGTCCAGCAGCGCGAGGAGCTGGAGCACAAGGTCAACGTGCTCAAGGACTTCGAGCGTGAGTACCGCAGCCGCCTCAAGGACTACTTCGAGCGCCAGCTGCGTGAGCTCAAGAGCGAGGAGGAGAAGGCCCATGAGCTGAACAACCCGAACACCACGGGCGGTTTCCAGACCATGGCCCCGCAGACCGGCGGGACGCCCTCGCTCCAGCACGGCCCCGCAGGCAACCCGTTCGGGCAGCCCGAGCCGGCCCAGCACGGTGGGTTCCACCCGGGCGAGCCGCACGACCGCCGCTGATCGCCGCGGCGTCTGCTCGAACAACTGAAGACTCCGGCACAACACGTGTAAAGGTCCTGGTCGACCCGTGATCCTTAGCATCCTCGCAACCGTGGCGGTGCTGACGGCCATCGCCGTCATCCTGGCCGCCCTGGTGTTCGCCGAGACCGTCCTGGTGTACACAGCACTGGGACTGGCCGGCGTCAGCGTTCTCCTCCTACTGGGGGCGCTGCTCCAGGGAAGGTCCGGTAGCGGGGGCAGACCGGATCGGACGGACGGTTTGGGGAAGGCGTCCGTCCCCGTCATGGCCGCCACGGCGGCAGCGGCGGTACCCACCGCGCACGTGGAGTCGGAGAGCCCTGGGCGCGTACCCGCACCGGCCTCCGCGCCGGTGCGGGAGCCCCATGTCCCGGAGCGGCCCGCCTGGCCGACTCCGGCCGCGGAGGACGCCGGTCACGGAGAACCCGAGTACGACGTCCCCCGCTGGCAGACCCCCACGGCCCACGACTGGCCGGAACCGGACACGGCGGCGCACGACACCGCCGCACCCTCCGCCGCCTCCGCCGAGCCGACCCCCTCCTGGGCGGAGCCCTCCGAGGAGGAGCCGCCGCTCCGCGCCCCGGCGCCCTGGGAGAGCGGGGCCGACACCGCCGCGAGGGCGGAGTGGGACGAGTGGGGGGAAACCGCCGCCGAGGACGGACCCGACACCGGGGACGAGACCGGCGAGCGCACCGCGGCCGCCTCCGGCGCCGCCTTCACCTATGACATTCCCGGCCGTACCCCGGCCGGTGACGGCTTCTCCGCCGAGGACCGCTCCCCGTTCGCGGAGGACGCGGCCGAGGAGGACATCGACGACGCACCCCCGGCGGACGCCCCCGGGGAACGCGTCAGCGAGGACGGCGGCCGGGAGCGGGACGGCTCCGCGTTCGCCTCCGAGGAGCCCTTCGTCTACAGCATCCCCCGCCCGGCGGAGGCCGTGGAGGAGCGCTTCCCCGAGGACGGGGCCTCCTTCTCCTACGGCGTTCCCGACGACGAGGTCGAGGACGGGGACAGGGACGGGGACGGGGCCGACGGTCAGCGGACCGGCGCTTCGGACAGGGCCTCGTTCGCCTACGACATCCCCGGCCGGTCGTCCACGGAGACCGTCGAGGAGGACGCCTTCGCGGACGGGGGCGACGGGGACCGTGCCGACGAGGAGGAGGGCGGGGTCTTCGCCTACGACGTTCCCGGCGTCTCCTCCGCCGAGGACGACCCCTCGCGCTATGGCGACTCCCGGACCGCGGAGGACGCGGTCGAGGAGGACACCGGCGACGTGTCCTTCGTGGAAGCCCCCGAGGAGCGCGAGGCCGGGGAGCCCAGCGAGGACACGGCCACCGCCGGGGCGGACGGGGCGCATGAGCTCGACGAGGCGGCCGCGCCCACCGCTGTTCACGAGGACGGCTCGGACGCACCGGAGACGCACGTCCCGGAGCGGGCCCCGGGCGGACCCGGGACGGACGGGGACGACCCGGAGACGGCCGTACTTCCGGTGGTCACCGATGACTCCGCTCCGGGGACGGCTGTTCTCCCGGTGGTCCTTGACGACTCCGAGCCGGAGGACGGGCACGCCCCCGACGGCGATCGCGACCAAGACGGGGCTGTTGAGGCGGCCGACGAGGCGGTAGGCAGCGCCGAGAACGGCGCTCGGGCCGACGACGGGGCCGAGGAGCGCGCCGCGGACGCCGACCGGACCGAGGCCACCGACGACTCCGACGACGGGCGGGGCGCCAGCGGCGCCTTCTCCTACCGCATCCCCCGCGGCGGGGGCGAGGAGGAGGACGACGGTGCGCGGGCCGGAGGGGCCGCGGCCGATTCCGGCCCGGAGGACGCCGGGGAGGACAGCCCCTCCGCCGCCCGGACGGACCGCCCCGCCGACGACTCCGAGGAGGGTCCGGACGACGGGGCCCGGGAGGTCGCCGACCGCACGTCCGGAACCGCCTCCGACGACGACGCCTCCGACACCAGGCGCTGAAACCCGACGAGGGCGCCGCTCACCCGAGCGGCGCCCTCGTGCGTTGACGCCCTCCCGGGGCCGAGGGAGGGCGACCACGGGACCGCGCGGCGAAACGCGTGACGGCGGTGCCGGACGGCGTCGCCCGCACGGCTCGGGCCGCCCGGAGGCGCGGTGACCGCCGCGGCGCGCGGCCCCGCGGCCCGGAGGAGGAAGCGGCCCGGTCCGTCCGCCGGGAGCGGACGGACCGGGCCGCTTCGGCCACGGCCTCCGGTCAGGCCCTGCGGAACCCGAAGGTCACACCGAACTCCTCCGAGGAGGCGGTGTGCAGCTCCCGGCCCGGCTCACCGGCGACGAACGCGTCGGCCAGCACCTCGGCGGCGATGGCCTGGCCGTGCTCGGTGAGCGCCAGCTCGGTGGCCTCGTCCGTGACCGTCCACCACACCTCGATGCGGTCCGACACATCCAGCCCGCTCCTCTTGCGGGCCTCCTGGAGCATCCGGACCATCTCGCGGGCCAGACCGGCGCGGCGCAGCTCCGCCGTCAGCTCCAGGTCCAGGGCGACGGTCTCGCCCGACTCCGAGGCCACCGCCCAGCCCTCGCGGGGCTGCTCGGTCACCAGCAGCTCGTCGGCGCTCACCTCCACCGGCTCGTCCTCGACGTGCACCCGCGCCCAGCCGGTGTCGCGCACCTGCCGCACCAGCTCGGCCGGGTCGGCGGCCTGGACGGCCTTGGCCACCAGCGGGGTGCGCTTGGCGAACCGCTTGCCCAGCGCCCGGAAGTTCGGCTTCACACCGAAGTCCACCAGGTCGCCGCCCACCGAGGACAGCGAGTCCAGCGAGGCCACGTTCAGCTCGTCCGCGATCTGGCCGCGCAGCTGCTCGGGCAGGTCCGCGAAGCCCGGGGCGCCCACCAGGGCGCGGGCCAGCGGCTGACGGGTGCGCACGGCCGAGTCCACCCGGGCGGAGCGGCCCAGCTCCACCAGGCGGCGGGTCAGCGCCATGTTCCGGGACAGCTCGGGGTCGATCAGGTCCTCGCGCACCTCGGGCCAGGAGGCCAGGTGCACCGAGTCCGGGGCGCCCGGGCGGCGCAGTGCCGACCACACGTGGTCGGTCAGGAACGGCACGATCGGCGCCATCAGCAGGGTGACGGTCTCCAGGGCCTCGAAGAGCGTCGCGAACGCCGCGGCGCCCTCGGGGGTGGCGGCCCCGCCCCAGAACCGGCGGCGGGAGCGGCGCACGTACCAGTTGGACACGTCGTCCACGAACGCGGTCAGACGGCGTCCGGCGGTCGTGGTGTCGAAGGTGTCCATCGCCTCGGTGACGTCGCGGACGACCTCGTTCAGCTCCGAGAGCAGCCACCGGTCCAGCAGCGGCCGGTCCTGCGGCGCGGGCGCCGAGTCCAGCAGCGCGTGGTTCCAGCCCTCACCGGCGTTCGCGTACAGGGTGAAGAACGACACGGTGCTGTTGTAGGTCAGCAGCACCTTGCGGACGATCTCCTCCAGGGCGGCGTGGCCCACCCGGCGGGCGGTCCACGGCGAGCCGCTGGCCAGCATGAACCAGCGCAGGGCGTCGGCGCCGTGCCGGTCCATCACCGGGATGGGCTCCATGACGTTGCCCAGGTGCTTGCTCATCTTGCGGCCGTCCTCGGCGAGGATGTGGCCGAGCACGACCACGTTCTCGAACGAGTTGCGGCCGAACACCAGGGTGCTCACCGCCAGCAGCGAGTAGAACCAGCCGCGGGTCTGGTCGATGGCCTCGGAGATGTACTGCGCCGGGAAGTTCTCCCGGAAGGTCTCCTCGTTCCGGTGCGGGGCGCCCCACTGGGCGAAGGGCATGGAGCCGGAGTCGAACCAGGCGTCGATGACCTCGGGGACGCGGCGGGCCACCCGCTCCTCCTCGGGCAGGGAGGGGTCGGCGTCCGGGTCGGGGATGACGATGTCGTCGACGTAGGGGCGGTGCGGGTCCAGGGAGGACAGGTCCTGCCCGCTGAGGCGGCCCAGCTCCTCCAGGGAGCCCACGCAGATCCGGCGCCCGTCGGGGAACTCCCAGATCGGCAGCGGGGTGCCCCAGTAGCGGTTGCGCGAGAGCGCCCAGTCGACGTTGCCGCGCAGCCACTCGCCGAAGCGGCCCTCCTTGACGTTCTCGGGCACCCAGTGGGTGGCCTGGTTCTGCGCGATGAGCTCGTCCTTGACCGCGGTGGTGCGGATGTACCAGGACGGCACCGCGTAGTACAGCAGCGCCGTGTGGCAGCGCCAGCAGTGCGGGTAGGAGTGCTCGTAGCTGACGTGGCGGAAGAGCAGGCCGCGGTCGCGCAGGTCGCGCACCAGCGTCTTGTCGGCCTCCTTGAAGAACACCCCGCCCACCAGCGGCAGGTCGGCCTCGAAGGTGCCGTCGGGGCGGACCGGGTTGACCACGGGCAGGCCGTAGGCGCGGCACACCACCATGTCGTCGGCGCCGAAGGCGGGCGACTGGTGCACCAGGCCGGTGCCGTCCTCGACCGTGACGTAGTCGGCGAGCACGACGTAGTGGGCGGGCTCGTCGAAGGGCACCAGGTCGAAGGGGCGCTCGTAGGTCCAGCGCTCCATCTCGTCGCCCTCGAAGCTCTCACCGGTGAGCTCCCAGCCCTCGCCGAGGACCTTCTCGAACAGCGGACGCGCCACGACCAGGCGCTCCTGGCCGTCGGTGGCCACCACGTACTCCACGTCCGGGTGCACGGCCACGGCGGTGTTGGAGACCAGCGTCCACGGGGTGGTCGTCCACACCAGCAGCGAGGTGGGGTGCTCGGCGGCGGCCAGCGGCCCCGAGGTCACCGGGAAGCGCACGTACACCGACGGGTCGGTGACGGTCTCGTACCCCTGGGCGAGCTCGTGGTCGGACAGCGTGGTGCCGCAGCGCGGGCAGTAGGGGCTGATCCGGTAGTCGCGGACCAGCAGGCCCCTGTCCCAGATCTGCTTGAGCGCCCACCAGACCGACTCCACGTACTGCGGGTCCATGGTGCGGTAGGCGTCGTCCATGTTCACCCAGTAGCCCATGCGCTCGGTCATGGCGGTGAAGGCGTCCACGTTGCGCAGGACGGACTCGCGGCAGCGGTCGTTGAACTCGGCGATGCCGAAGGACTCGATGTCCTTCTTGCCGGACAGGCCCAGCTCCTTCTCCACGGCGACCTCGACGGGCAGGCCGTGGCAGTCCCAGCCCGCCTTGCGGTCCACGTGGTAGCCGCGCATGGTGCGAAAGCGCGGGAAGACGTCCTTGAACGCGCGGGCCTCGACGTGGTGCACGCCGGGCTGGCCGTTGGCGGTGGGCGGGCCCTCGTAGAAGACCCAGTTGGGGCCGCCGCGGGTCTGGTCGAGCGAGCGCTGGAAGACGTTCTCCTTCGACCAGCGGCCGAGGATCTCGCGCTCCATGGCGGGCAGGTCGATCTGCGCGGGCAGCTGGGGCAGCGCGCGGGGTTCGGGCCGGGGGTCGTTGGCCACCGTCGTACCTTTCCATCAGGTGTGTTCCTGACGGAGGGACGAGGCGTGCGGCCCCGCGGTACCACCCTCCTTGGACCGCGGCCGTGCCGCTGGGCGGCGGGCGGCGGATCCCTCTTCGTTGCGCTGTGCCGGTTCTACTGGGACGCCTCGCGTCCGTTCCTCCGGCGGCTCCGGGGTGATCTTCGCGCTGGTCGTACCCCCGGGCTCGCACCGCCCCCGGGTCGCTTGGACGGGTCGGCCGTTCTAGGCTGTCTCGCGTCCGGTCGGGGTCAGCGCTACTCGTCCCCATCGACACCTGAGGTCAGGATAACGCAGCGGGGAGGGCCCCGCCGCTCGTTCGGGGGAGGGCCGCCGTGGCTGAGGACATCCGGGGCGCCGTGCTGGTGACCATGGCGGACCGCGAGGACGCCGAGGAGCTGGCCGAGCAGCTCCTGGAACAGGGGTACGAGCCGTGCCTGGTGCACCGCGACATGCTCGCGGGCGAGGACGACGCCGAGGACGTGGACTGGGTGATCGAGGTGCACACCGGGCCGCACGGCGGTCCGGCGGTGTTCGACGAGCCCCACCTGGCGGCCCTGGCCGAGGACTACGGCGGTTTCGCGGTCGCGGAGTGACGGGACGGGCGGACCGCGTGTGCCGGACGGGCTTCGGGAGCTGGCCGGGAAAACCGGTTGGGCGCGGGCTGCCGGAAGCGCGAGGATGCTCCCCATGCTGATACGCGGAGCAGTGCCCGAGGACGGCCCGGCCGTCGCCGACGTGGAGGTCCGCTCCTGGCGGGCCGCCTATCCGGGAGTCGTCCCGCAGGACTACCTGGACGCCATGGACGTCGGATGGCGGGGCGACCGGTGGGCGGACTGGATCGCCGGGGCCGCCCGGCCGGAGGCGGAGCTGCTGCTCGCCGAGGACGGCGGCGGGGCGGTGGCCTTCGCCTGCTTCGCCCCCGTCGAGGAGGGCGGGGAGACGGTCGGTACCGCCGGACCGTGCGAGCTGGAGGCCTTCTTCTCCGTCCCCGAGGTGTGGGGGAGCGGGGTCAACCGGCGGCTGATCGCCGACGTGCACCGGGCCGTCGCCGGGGCGGGGTACACCGAGGCCGTCCTGTGGACGCTCAGGGACAACCCGCGCGCCCGGCGCTTCTACGCCGCGCACGGCTGGGAGGCCGACGGGGCGGTCACCGATGAGGGGCCCCTCAACGGCGCGGTCCTGCCCCGTCTGCGCTACCGCCGCGGATTCTGAGCCCGGGCCGGTCGACCGGGGCCCGCTCCGCCGCTGCTTCGCGCCTTCGGGGTGAGAGGCGTCCGGGCCCCGTTCCAGGAGTGTCCGGCCGGTCGCGGCCGTGGCCGCGCGGAGGCGCGTCGTCCGGGATCTTTGCCTTGTCCGGGCGGATTGCCTAGGCTTCCCGCACCACTCGCGGTACCGCCCAGGGGGGAGAGTCCGCGCTCAGGCGGACTCCGGGACGGGTGCCGAGCCGTCTGGAGGGGATTGCGATGAAGGCCACCGACGCCGCCCGGCTGCCGGTCCTGCCGGGGGAGGACCCCTGGACGGCGGAGGAGGTCGCCGTGGTCCGCGGGCGGCTGGAGGAGGAGGTCGCCGCGGCGAGGAGGGAGCTCGGGGAGGTCGAGGCCGAGTTCGCCGAGCTGTTGGAAGACCCCGTGGAGGGGGCCGGGGACGACAGCGCGGACGCCGGTGCCAGGGCCTTCCAGCGCGAACAGGATCTGGCGTTGGCCTACAATACTCGTGACCTGCTTGCCGAGGGCGAGCGGGCGATCGAACGGATGGACGCGGGGACCTACGGGGTCTGCGGCTCGTGCGGGCAGGCCATCGGGAAGGCGCGCCTTCAGGCCTTCGCGCGCGCCACCCTGTGCGTCACCTGCAAACAGCGCGAGGAGCGTCGCTGACTGAGGTAGAGCCCTCCGGGGACAGGAACATGACCACGACCGACAAGACGGGCGCCCGTCCGCGCAGGTACCTTCTCCTGCTGCTGGTCGCGCTCGCCGCGATCGGCGTCGACTTCCTCACCAAGGAGTGGGTCCTGGCGACCTTCGCCGAGGGCGAGTACCTCGACGTCATCGGCGACTTCGTCCAGTTCACCCTGGTGTTCAACACGGGCGCCGCCTTCTCCATGGGCACCGACTTCACATGGGTGTTCACCTGCATCGCCAGCCTCGTGGTCCTCGCCATCGGCTACATGGGTCTGCGGGTGCGCAGCGTGTGGTGGGGCGTGACGCTCGGCCTGATGATGGGCGGCGCCGCCGGGAACCTGGTGGACCGCTTCTTCCGCGAACCGGCCCCCTTCCACGGTGCGGTCGTCGACTTCATCAGCGTGGGGACCTTCCCGGTCTTCAACATCGCCGACTCCTGCGTGGTGGTGGGCGCCTGCCTGGTGGTGGCGCTGACCTTCAAGGGACTCAACCTGGACGGGACCGTCATCGAGGACGACCGCGACGCCAAGAAGGACTCGGCCGAGGCCGGGGACGGCGAGAAAGCCGGAGGCGCCGGGGAGACCGGTTCCACCGGAGACGAGACGACCGGAGGGAGGGACCAGTGAGCGACATCCGAAGCCTGCCCGTGCCCGACGGGCTGGAGGGCGACCGGCTCGACTCGGCCATCGCCCGGTTGTTCGGCCTGTCCCGCACCCGCGCCGCCGAGATCATCGGTGAGGGCGGTGTCCTGGTCGACGGCTCCGAGGCGGGCAAGTCCGACCGCGTCAGCGCGGGGGCCTGGCTGGAGATCACCCTCCCGCCGCCGCCCACCGCCCCCGTGCCGCGTCCCGAGCCCGTGCCGGGCATGCGGATCGTGCACGAGGACACCGACATCATCGTGGTGGACAAGCCGGTCGGCGTGGTCGCCCACCCGACCGTGGGCTGGACCGGCCCCAGCGTCCTGGAGGGCCTGCTGGCCTCCGGGGTGCAGGTGGCCACCAGCGGCGCCGCCGAGCGCCAGGGCATCGTGCACCGGCTGGACGCCAACACCACCGGCCTGATGGTGGTCGCCAAGAGCGAGACCGCCTACAGCGTGCTCAAGCGGGCGTTCAAGGAGCGCACCGTGGACAAGCACTACCACACGCTCGTCCAGGGGCACCCGGATCCGCTGCGGGGCACCGTGGACGCGCCGATCGACCGCCACCCGGCGGGCGACGGCCGCTGGGCCGTGGTCGCGGGCGGGCGCCCCTCGGTGACGCACTACGACACGCAGGAGGCCTTCCGGGCCGCGAGCCTGCTGGAGATCAAGCTGGAGACGGGCCGCACCCACCAGATCCGGGTGCACATGTCGGCCCTGCGCCACCCGTGCGTGGGCGACGCGCTCTACGGCGCCGACCCGACCCTGGCCGAGCGGCTGGGCGTACGCCGCCAGTGGCTGCACGCGGTGCGGCTGGGCTTCGACCACCCCACCGAGCACCGCCCGGTGGAGTTCTCCAGCCCCTACCCGGACGACCTCACCGCCGCCGTCGACGCGCTGCGCGAGGACTGACCGACCGGCTCCCGGACCGGGCCGCCGGGGCTCGGCGCCCCGCGGCCCGGCCTGTCCACAGGCGCGGACGGGGCCTTGCCGGGCGGGCGCGCGCCGGACGACACTGGAACCGGGGGGAGCCCCGCCCCCAGGGGGGTGCGCGGCGCCCCCGGTTCCCAGTCTGGCACGGGGCAACGACCCCGGCCAGGGCCTTCCCGGGCCTGTGGACGGTCCCGCTACCCTCTCCGCGAGGACGCGACCACGTACCGGGTGCGGACCACGCCCTGGCACAGGGCGGCGCCCAGGATGATGACCACTGCGCCCAGCGGCTGGTTCCAGCTCAGGGTCTCGCCCAGCAGCACGACCCCGGCGGTGATCGCCACCACCGGCGCCACGTAGGTGACCGTGGTCGCCACCGTCGCCCCGGCCTCGCGCACCACCGCGTACTGGAGGATGTAGGCCACGCCGGTGCCGAAGACGCCCAGGGTGCTCACCGCCGCCACCACCTGCCACGTCACGCCCGTGGGCATCTCGGTGAACAGCGGGACCAGGACCACCAGCGGCGCCGAGCCCAGCAGCAGTTGCAGGGTGCTCAGCTCCAGGGCGCCGTGGGAGCTGCCCGCCACGAACCGGCGCAGGTAGGGCGTGCCGATCCCGTAGCAGGCGGTGGCGCCCACGACGAAGAGCATGCCCAGCACGGCGTCGCGGTCGCCGACGGCCACCTCGCCCAGCGAGTTCCACACGCCGAACACGGTGAGCACGCCCAGGAAGCCGATCCCCAGGCCCAGGGCCCGGTCGCGGTCGGGCCGCTCGTCGGAGAGCAGCAGCATCGAGAACACCACGCCGAACAGGGGCGTCGAGGCGTTCACGATCCCCATGAGCGCGGACGGGATGAGCTGGGCGGCGTACCCGAACAGGGTGAAGGGGACGGTGTTGAGCAGCAGCGCCGCCACGAACATGTGCCCCCACAGGCGGGGCGAGCGCGGCAGGCGACCGCCCCGCAGCAGCAGGACGGCCAGCAGGGGCAGCGCCCCGGTGGCCATGCGCCCGAGCGCGAGCTGCATGGGGGAGAGGACCTCGGCCCCGACCTTGATGAACAGGAAGCTCATGCCCCAGATCAGGGAGAGCAGGACGAACTTGGCCCGCCAGTCGGAGAGCGCGCGGCGGGGGCCGCCGGGCGGGGCGGACACGGGGGAGGCAGTGGGGACAGCGGACATGGGACGTTTCTATCCCCGAACGACGTGTTAGGTCTACTTCGTATTGCTTAAGCTAACCCTTAGGCTTGCTTACATGCTCAGTGTCGACCGACTCCGGGTCCTGCACACCATCGCGACCCACGGCTCCCTCAGCGCCGCCGCCGAAGCCCTCCACGTCACCAACTCGGCCGTCTCCCAGCAGCTCACCAAACTCGAACGCGAGGTCGGACAGCCCCTCGTCGAACGCAACGGCCGGGGCGTGCGCCTCACCGACGCCGCCGAACTCCTGGTCGAGCACACCGCCAGGATCCTGTCCATGGTCCAGCGCGCCGAGGCCGACCTGGAGGCGCACCGCGACGACGTCACCGGGCACCTGCGCCTGTCCGCCACCCCCACCGCGGTCCGCGGCCTCCTGCCGCACGCGCTCACCTCCCTGCGCGAGGCCCACCCCGGCCTGCGGGTGGAACTGCACGAGGAGGAGCCGCACGAGAGCGTGCCCGCCATGGCCCGGGGGGACGCCGACCTGGCCATGGTCGTCGACTGGATCGGGGCGCCGCTGAGCCTGCCCAGCGGCATGAGCCGCGCCCCGCTCATGGAGGACGTCGGCGACATCGCCCTGCCCGCCGACCACCCCCTGGCCCACCGCGAGATCCTCGCCCCCGAGGAGATCCTCGACCTGCCCTGGATCAGCTGGTCGCGCGGATCGATCTGCGACGACTGGCTGCACGGCCTGATCCGGGCGCACGGCGGCGAGCCCAACGTCATCCACAACGTGGAGGAGCACCAGACCAAGCTGGCGCTCATCGCCGCCGGGATCGGCGCCGCCGTCATGCCCCGCCTGGGGTGCGGACCCCTGCCGGAGGGGGTGCGGGTGGTGCCCGTGCAGCCCGCGCTGGTGCGCCAGGTGTACGTGTTCTGGCGCACCGACGCCTCCCGCCGCCCGGCCATCCGCGCCACCGTGCGGGCCCTGCGCGAGGCTGCCGCCGCCTACACGGCCTGAGCGCAGGAGTCCGGAGCCGGGGAGCGGACAGGGGCGTGCCCCGGTGTTCCGGCCGACCCGCGCGGATCGGCCGGAACACCCGCGGGCCGTCACCCCCCAGCCGTTCAGCGGGACCGGCTCAACCGTTCAACAGGCCCGACAGGGTGGCGGCCGGGCTGATCACCTCCGGGTCCGTCCGGACGTCGACCAGGGTGGGCAGGTTCGCCCCCACCGCCTCCGCCAGCGCCTTCTCCAACTCCTCACGCGTGTGCACGGTCGCGCCCCTGGCCCCCAGAGCCCGGGCGTACCCGGCCAGGTCCAGCGGCCCGCTGATCCGGGTTCCGGCGATCCGACCCAGCGCGCGGGCCTGGTGCATGGCGATCGTGCCGTACAGCCCGTTCTGGAACACCACCACGGTGATCGGCGCGTCCATCCGCACCGCGGTCTCCAGCTCCTGCCCCGTCATCAGGGCGCCGCCGTCACCGGCCACCGCCACCACCGTCCGGTCCGGGGCGGCGATCTTGGCCGCCACCGCGGCGGGCACGGCGTAGCCCATGGCCCCGCTGGTCGGCGCCAGCTGGGTGCGCGGATGCCGGAACCACCAGCCCCGGTGCAGGAAGGAGGCGAAGTTGCCCGCGTCGTTGGTGATCAGCGCGTCCTCGGGCAGCGCCGCGCGCATCCCCGCGACCACCGCCCACGGATGCAGCCGCGCACCGGTGCGCCCGGCGGCCTCGGGCGGCACGGTCGCGGTGTCCACCCACACCCGGCGGGCCGAACTCCAGTCGCGGTAGGGCGCCTGGACCGGAGCCCCGGCGAGTTCGCGCAGCGCCTCCCCGGCGTCGGCGACCGCGCCGAACCACAGGTCGGTGCTGGCGCCCAACTGGCCCGGATCGACGTCGATCTGCGCGACTCGGACGTGTCCGCCGCGCTCGGGCAGCCGGTACCCCTGGGTGGTGGTCTCGCTCATCCGGCAGCCCACCACCAGGACCGCGTCGGCCTCCGCCAGGGCGTTGAGCACCGGCGGAGAACAGCCCAGCCCCAGGTGGCCCAGGTAGAGCGGGTGGTCGTTGGGGAACACGTCCTGGCGCCGCCAGGCGGCGTACACGCCCGTGTTGAAGCGTTCGGCGACCCGGACCAGGTCCTCCCGGGCCGCGCGGGCTCCGCCGCCCGCGATGATCACGGGGCGCACCGCCCTGGCCAGCCAGGTCGCCAGCCGGTCCCTGGCCTCCGTGCCCAGGACCGGGCGCGGGACCACGTGCGGCTCGGGCGGGTCCTGGGGGCCGACGCGCTGGCCGAACAGGTCGCCGGGCACCGCGATGGCGACCGGTCCGGGTCTGCCGGTGGTGGCGACGCGGACCGCCTTCGCGGTGATCTCCGCGAGCCGGTCGGCCCGGTGCACGGTGGTGGACCACTTGGTGATGGGCGCGTAGAACGCGGTGAGGTCCACCTCCTGGAAGGCCTCCCTGCCCAGGTGCTCGGTCTCGGCCTGCCCGAGGAACACGATCATCGGGGTCGAGTCCTGCATGGCGGTGTGCACGCCCACCGCCAGGTTGGACGCTCCCGGCCCCCGGGTGGCCGCGGCCACGGCGGGGACGCCGGTGAGCTTGGCCTCGGCCTCGGCCATGAACCCGGCGCCGTTCTCGTGCCGGGTGGAGACCAGCTGCATGCGCGGGTGCTGGTCGATCGCGTCGGCGAGCTCCAGGAAGCTCTCACCGGGGACGGTGTAGCACCGTCTGATCCCGGCCGCGGCCAGCACCCCCACCACCGCGTGCGCGGCGGTGTCGGTGGGCGGGCGGGGGCGTTCTGCTGCACCTGTGGCCATGGGGGCGGGGTCCTTCCATCGTCGCAAGGTCCACTCGGCGCGTCCGGACGGCCCAGACCGGGCCTGGCACATCCGGGCGCATACGGTCGGTGGTGACCGGCCGCTGCCGCTTCGAGCCTCGTGGGCTCTGTGGCGTTCCGGGCGCTGTCGCCCGGAGGCCGCTGTCCCGGGTCGCCGCTGTCCGGCGCCCGAGTTACGGTCTTCGGCTTCCTTCCCAGGCGGTGGGGAGCTTGCACTCCCCGCCTGCCGTGTACGGGGACGGTCGCGGTGGGGCGGCCGGTCGGGACCCGCGCCGGGGACGGGCCCGCCCCGGCACCGCGCGAGCGACTGGGGAAGGCCCCGTCATCGACTGGTACGCCGTCCGACGCCCCACCACCTCCTCACCTCCAGGAAACCGCAGCGCGGCGGCCTTCGGTAGGGGATGTGGATAACTTCCCCCGGGCTGCTCAGCCGGTGCCAGGGGCGAGGAGGGGGTCGGGCCCCCTCGGAAGCGCCAACGGTGCTCAGCCGGTGCCGGGGGCGCGCAGAGAGCGGGCTCCCCGTTGGAGGCGTCCCCGGCGCTCAGCCGACGCCGAGGGCGCGCAGGGGGTCGGCCGCCTCGGAAGCGCCCCTGGGGTTCAGCCGACGCCGAGGGCGCGCAGGCCCGCAGTGGTCGCCGCGGCGGCGACGATCACGACGAGGAAGGGCGCGCGCAGGACCAGGGCCAGGACGGCGGCGCCCAGACCGCCCATCCGCGCGGTGTCCCAGGCCAGCGCCTGGCCCTCGCCGCGCAGCGCCTCCACCGCGATCAGCGCGGCGAGCAGGGCGATCGGCACCGCGGTCGCGAACCGCCGCAGCCACGGGTTGTCCAGGAGCCGCCGCGGCGCGGCCAGGCCCGCGTACTTGAGCAGGTAGCAGCCCGCGGCGGTGGCGACGAGCACGATCCACAGGGTCATGGCCGGGCCTCCCCGCGCTCCGCCGCGGACCGGCGGTCGCCCTTCGCCACGGGACCGTCCACCGCGGACGCGGCCGGAGTCCCCGCCCCGGAGGAGGCGGCCGGGCCGCCCTCCCCGGTGCCCGTGCTCGGGGCACCGTCCCTGACGGATGCGCTCCGGTCGCCTTCCGCGGCCGGTGCCGCCGGACTGCCCTCCCCGGCGGCGGGGCCGAGCAGCGCGATGAGCGCGGCCGAGGCGGCCAGCAGCACCGGGACGCCCGAGGGCAGGAACGGGGTGGCGGCCAGGGCGAGGCCCGCGCCCAGACCCGCGACCAGCCACGTGCGGGCGCCGCCCTCCCGCAGCCGGGGCCACAGCAGTCCCAGGAAGACCGCCGGACCCACCGCGTCGAGCCCGAACGCGCTGATGTCGCCCACGCGCTCCGTGGCCAGTGCCCCCGCCAGGGTCGCCACGACCCAGGAGCCGCCCAGCACCGCGTAGGTCGTCACGAACGCGGTACGCGCCGACGCGCGGTCCGGCTGGGCCAGCGTCACGGCCGTGGTCTCGTCGATCACCCCGTGCGCGGCCAGTGCCCGCCGTGCGCCGCGCCAGCCCAGCACGTCCGCCAGGCGCAGCCCGTACAGGGTGTTGCGGGCGCCCAGGAGCAGCGCGCCCGCCGCCCCGGCGACCAGGCTGCCGCCACCGGCGATCACCCCCACCAGGGCGAACTGGGAGGCTCCGGTGAACATGAACAGGCTCATGAAGACGGACTGCGCCGGGGACAGCCCGGCTGCCACGGCGGCGGTGCCGAACGCCAGACCGGCGGCGCCCACGGCGACGCCGATCCCCACGCTGTCGCGCACCGCGGGTGTACGGAGGACGGAGAAGGATTTCACGCGCCCCACGCTAGGGAGGCCGACCGCGCGGTGTCTTGAACGTTCTTGCCGAGCTGTCGCCCACTGTCGCCCGCTGCCGACCGCCCGCCGGTCGCCGCGACCCGCTCCTGTTGGCGGCAGTCCGGCCGGAAGAAGGGCGGCGGGGCGACCGGACCGGCCCCACGGGAGGGGGTCGCCCGGAGACCGCCGCCCCTGACTCCACGGACGCTTCACCGCCGTCCTGGGGCCTCCGGTGGCCTCGGCCTCCGCTTCCGCTTCCGCCGCCTCACCACTGCCCCGCCAACGGCTCAAGTGGAGAGCAGAGCACGCTGGTAGGCCGCGGGCGGCACCCCCAGGTGGCGCTTGAAGTGGCGGGTCAGGTGCGGCTGGTCGGCGAACCCCACCTCCAACGCGACCTCGCCCGCCCGCCGCCCCGAGGCCAGCAGCGCCCGGGCCCGGTCCACCCGCAACTGGTTGAGGTAGGCGTGCGGCGGCAGGCCGTGGACGGCGCGGAAGGCCCGCGACAGCGCGAACGGGCCGATGCCCAGCCCGGCCGCCAGCTCCTCCAGCGTCGGCGGGTCCACCAGGCGCTCCGCCAGGATCCGCCGGGCCCGCTCCACCTCGGGGCGGGCCGCGTGCCCGGCCGATCCGGCCGCCCGTTCGCGGCCGTGGGAGCGCAGCAGCATGCCCAGGCCCTGCCGGGCCAGGGAGGAGGCGGTCAGGCGGTCGCCGTTCTCGGCGGCCACGTGCGCGGTGGCCAGCACCCGGGCGGCCTCGGGCGCGTGGATGCCGGACTCGGTGAACGCCGGGGTTCCGCGCATGCCCAGCTCACGGGCGATGTCGGCCACCACCTCGGGCAGGGGGTAGAACACGCGGTAGCTCCAGCCCTCGGGGACCCCGGCGTGGCCGGTGTGCACCTCCCCGGGTTCGACCACCGCGAGTCCGCCCGGCCCCACCCGGGCCCGTCCCCGCTCGTGGGTGTACTCCTCGATGCCGCCGGTGATCACCCCGATCGTGTAGGTGGGGTGGGTGTGGCGGGTGAAGGCGGTGGTGACGAAGCGCGCGGTGAGCAGTTCGGTCTCGGGCAGCCCGGAGAAGCGCCAGTAGCGCGCCCGCTCCGCGCGCGGGTCCTCGATCCGGGGGTGAACGTCTCTGGGCATGCCCATTGCTCCAGGTTAGGCAGCGCGCTGCGCGGGCGTCGCCACGAGCTGCGGCAGAGGCACCGGGGACGCCGTCACGGAATTCCGCGTGCGCCGCCGGGAACGCCGCCGCGTGCTTCCGCGGACGCCGCCACGGACGCGGACGCGGACACGGGCCTCGGCCCAGGTACCAGGGGCGCTGCCACGTGCTTCGACGCGGACACCAGGCGGACACCGGCCGCGCCGGTCGGAGGTCCGCGGCCGCCCGGCAGACAGCCACCCGCGGTGCGTGTTTCGCCCCGTGATGGGACTAATCTGCCTGCATGACTACGACCGAGATCCGCCTGGCGCGGGACGAGCGCGACCGCGCCGCAGTGTTCGTCATCCGGGGGGCCGTGTTCGTCGCCGAGCAGCAGGTGCCCGTGGAGGAGGAGTGGGACGTGCGCGACGCCACCGCCGACCACCTCCTCGCCCTGGACGGCGGCATCCCCGTGGGCACGGTCCGCCTCGTGGACCTGGGCGGAGGCGTGGGCCTCCTCGGCCGTCTGGCCGTCCTGCCCAAGGGGCGCGGCACCGGGACCGGCGCCGCGCTCGTGCGCGCGGTGGAGGAGCGGGCCGGCGAACGCGGGCTGACCAAGGTGGAGCTGCACGCCCAGACCCACGCGCTGGGCTTCTACGCGCGACTGGGCTACGCCGCCCACGGGGAGGAGTTCCTCGACGCGGGGATTCCGCACCTGCACATGGTGCGTGAGCTGGGCTGACGCCGCCGCGCGTGCCGCCGGTCTCCGCACCGTGTGACAGGGAGCGCACCTCCCGGCCCCGCCTCGCCGGAATACAACCGAGTAGGATTCGGTTTGACGGTGGTGCCCCCAGCCACCCGTGCACACACCGATTCGACGAGGAACACATGACGGTCAACACGCAGCCGGTAGCCGAGCGCCCCGACCCCCGCGCCTTCGGCCTCCCGGTGGTCGAGCAGGCCCAGATCCCCGCCGAGCTGCGCTCCCTCGTGGCCCGCGTCCACGACCTCGTCGACGCCGTCGCCAACACCGAGGTCGACACCGACACCCTGGCCGAGGCCGCGGCCACCGTCGAGGGCATCACCGGCAGGCTCAACGTCGCCCGCCGCCAGATCGGCACCATGGTCCAGCGCGACCTCCAGAGTGGAGACGTCGAGTACGGCACCATCACCAACATCGTCTCGGGCGACACCAACCCCGCCGCCCCGCCGCTCCTGCTGGAGCGCACCCCCGAGGGCCTGCGCGGCGAGGTCACCCTCAACACCGTCTACCAGGGCCCGCCCGGACTCGTGCACGGCGGCTGGATCGCGGCACTGCTCGACCAGGCCGTCGGCAGCGTCTCCGCGGTCGAGACCACCCCGGGGCTCACCGCCAAGCTGGAGGTGAACTACCGCCAGCCCACGCCGCTGTTCACCCCGCTGGAGATCACCGCGGAGGTGGACCGGGTGGAGGGCCGCAAGGTCTTCGTCTCCGGACGGATCCGCGCCCACGGCGAGGTCACCGCCGAGGCCACCGCCCTCATGATCCAGGTCAGGATGCCCGAGGCCGAGGGCCAGCAGGGCTGAGCCGTCGGCCGGTCCACCCGGCCGAAGCACCGTGGGGCGGCCCGCGCCGACAGGCGGGGCCGCCCCACGCGTGTGCGGGGCCGCAGGGAACAGGGCCCGCAGGCCCCACACGCGCGGGGTGACGCACTCCCCGCAGGGAGACCGCCGCACCTCCCCGGCGGATTCGGTAGTATCTCCCTCATGACCCGCCGCTATTTCGTGTTTAGCCAGCCGACGACCTCGTCGGCCGCTCTCACGTAGGCGGAAACAGGGGTCGTCGGCAACGGAGCACCAGGGCAGCAGCCCGGTGCTCCTCTTCGTTTTCCAGGCGGCCGACGCCCCACGACACGCTCTCCACGCACCGCGCGCATCCCGCGGGGAGGTACGGCCGCACCGCGACCGCGTCCGGCCCGCCACCGGACCGCCCCACCCGAGGGAGAACCACCGTGTCCGAGCACCGCACCACTCCGCCCGCCGCCGAGGAGCAGATCCGCCACCTGCGCGGACGTATCGACCAGATGGACGCCGAACTGGCCGACCTCCTCGAACGCCGCGCCCTCGTCGCCGCCCAGGTGCAGCGGCTCAAGCCGGTCGGCTACTTCGCCGGGCGCGACATGCGGCGCGAGCGCGAACTGGTCGAGCGCATGGCCGAGCACGCCCCGCGCCTGGGCCCCGACCGGCTCGCCGTCATCATGGACAGCGTCATCAGCGCCGGGCTGGCCGCCGCGCAGGAGGAGGCCGCCCGCACCCGGTGACCGCGACCGCCGGGTGCGCCGACCGTGTCCCGACGCGGCTCCGCGCACCGGGTGCGTCAGCCGTACCCCGCCCGGCCCCCCGGGGTCATGCCCGTCCGCCGGACCCTCCCCGCCAGAAGGAAGGGTCTCGGCGTCCTGGTGGGCTGGCCGGAAAGGTTACTGGTGTGGCACGAGGGGTCTGACCTGCGATGATCTTGTACTTATAGCGAGTCTCGACCGCCCAAACTCGCTATAAGTACAAGATCACGGCGGATGAGGCGGCCCGGTGGACCTTTGTGGTCACGGCACTAGTGACGGACCACGTCCACCCACACCATCCGGTGGTCGGAGCTGGGGAAGGGGTAGTCGCCGGTCAGCCGGAACAGGGGGTCGTCCACGGTCGGCCAGAAAACCCCCGACGACCGGGTCGGAACGATCCGCGAGGGCAGCACGTAGTCCACGCGCAGGTTGCCCGGACCGGGCTCGTCCGCGAAGTCGGCGCTGTCCAGGACCGGGTCGCCCCCGTGCCCGTCGTTGGCCCCGCCCTGGCGCTGGGCCGCGCCCCTGCCGCCCTGGCTGGACGGGCGCACGTCGGTGATCCCCGGGTGCTCCAGGAGCTGGGTGACGGCGTTCGGGTGGCCGTCGCCGTCGTTGGGGTCGGCGTTGAGGTCCCCGGCGATGACGAACGGTGAGCCCACGGGCAGGCCGCCGCGCCGCCCCCGGTCGTCGTAGATGTAGGAACCCGCGCGCGGGGTCACGTAGTCGGCCCAGAAGCGGATCTCGTCGTGGTTGCGCGCCACGTTGCGCTTCTCCGGGCCGTCGAAGGTCGGCGGGGTCGGGTGGCTGGCCAGCAGGTGGACCGGGCGGCCCCGGCCCGTGTCGATCGGCAGGTCCCAGTGGCTCTTGGAGGAGAGCCGCAGGACCTCCAGGGCCTCGGGGGAGTAGTAGGACTCGCCCGTCCCGGGGTCGGTGGGCAGGAGCGCGCCGGGCATGTCCGCCCACCGGAAGGTCTGGAACGTGCGCACGTCCTCGGTGACGATCGGGTACATCGAGTACACGACCATCCCGTACTGGCCGGGGAAGAGCCCGTACCCGAAGGCGTCCTCGGCGTAGGCGGGGCTGCCCGGCTCGGTCACCGCCTCGCCGTCGCCGTTGAGGTCCGCGCCCGAGGCCACGCCGGTGTTGACGGGCGCGGAGTAGACGTAGGGGTACTCGATGGCCTCGGCGCCGTTCTGGCCCACGGACAGGTAGTTGTCCTGGAACAGGCGGGGCCCGTCCCCCTCCTCGTCGTAGTCGAACTCGTTGACCAGGAGGACGTCGGGGCGTACGTGCTGGATGACCTCGGCGACGTTGCGCGCCTGCTCGCTGTCGGGCGTGGCCAGCTCCTCGGCGAGCACGCCCTGGCCGGGGCGTTCCAGCGCGGTGTTGAAGGTGGCGAAGCGCACCTCGTGCGATCCCGGCGGTTCGGGGACCGAGGACGACACCTCGGCGGCGGCGGGGGCCGCCACCAGGGCGGACGCGGCCAGGACGAGGGTGGCGGTGGAGGCCACCGGTCTGACCAGCGGGCGTGAACGCGGCTTCATGAGGGCATCCTCTCAGCGGGGGAGCGGGGTGCGAAAGGCTGACGGCTCCGGCGGCCAGGGGCCCCGGCGGCCGTGGGCGCCGACGCCCCAGAGCGCCGACGCCCCAGAGCGTCGACGCCCCGGAGCGCCGACGATCGCGGGGTTCCGGTGGCCGTGGGTTCCGGTGGCCGTGGGTTTCGGTGGACGAGCGTTCCCACAGTCCGGAGATCCGTTGGCCGAAGCGGATCGAGCCGGGCCTGGCTGGTCCGAGCCAGGCCGAACCGGGCGCCGAGCCGGGCCTGGTTGGCCCGGGGCGGACCGAATCGGACCGGTGCGGTCCCGGCCGGGGGAGGCTAGCAGCCAGGGGTGAAGCAGGGGTGGCCCCGGGTTGTCCACAGGGCGCGAAACACCGTGGCGCGGACGGCCGTCTCCCTGCTTCCCTGGTTCTATGGCCCACAAAGAACCCAACCTGCCCTTCCGCTGGGACGTCGCGGGCGGGGACCAGCTCGGTTCCCTGACCGAAGGACACGACCACGAGCCCCTCTACGTGGAGGAGCTCACCGAGTGCGCGGCCAAGGTGCTCGCCCGCAGCGCCGACGGCGACCTGTACTTCGTGGGCCGTTCCCCGGACAGCATCTTCGACCTGCTCAGCGGTGTGCTCTCCGACACCCCGTACCGGGAGCGGCTCAGACAGCTGCCCCTGTCGCTCTACGGGTACGACGGCCAGGGGCTCACCACCGCCGAACGCGCCCAGCTGCGCACCAACCTGTCCGCCTCGGGCATCACGCCGCGCAGCCTGGCCGCGCGCGGGCGCCCCCTGGTGTTCGTGGACCTGGTCCTGCACGGGTCCACCTTCGGCAACCTGCACGAGCACCTGCGCGACTGGATCGAGGACGAGCGGGCCGCCTGGAACGTCATCCGACGCAGGGTCCGCTATCTGGGGGTCACCACGCGGGGGAAGACCAGTCCCAACACCTGGCGCTGGCAGCAGAACGCCGACTGGACCGACGAGCTGCCCGCCAGCGCGGTGCGCAACGTCTCCGTTCCCGGCTGGCTGTGGAGTCACCTGGGCAACGACCAGCCCAAGACCGCCGCGTCCTTCCGCCGTACCCGCTGGGCGGATCCGTCCGTGACCCAGCCCCGACACGACAAGGAGGCGCTGTGCGCTCTGTCCACGGCGGTGTCCCTGGTCGAACGGGGACGTACCCGCGAGGTCCGCGAGCACGTCCACCGGGTGCTGACCGGCGAGCCCGCATTCCGGGAGCCCTGGCTGCGCGACCTGGCCCGCTGCCTCCGCTGATCCGGCCCCGGCGGACGTGCCCGGTCGCGCGCAGCGCCTGTGAGACTGCCTGTCCCCGTGGGCCGACCGGGGCCAGTGAAACCGTCTGCCCCCATGGACAGACCGCAGCTCCGCGAAGCCGTCCGTCCCCGTGGCCCGTTCTGGGCCAGTGAAACCGTCTGTCCCCATGGGCAGAGCGCAGGTCCGCGAAGCCGTCCGTCTCCCCGGCCTGTTCGGAACCCGTGAAACCCTCTGTCTCCATCTCCATGGACCGGCCGCAGACCAGCGAAAGTGCCTGTTCCCCTAGAGCGGCGAGTCAGTCTTGAATCGTTTTGCTTTCAACTACTCCGTTCCCCTCTCCCCCGGACGCATGGCGATCGGATATCCCATGTCAACTGGGACTCAGGTCCTCCGTGCGGATGTAAATCGGTTTAGGAAGGACCGTTGTCGCGTCGCTACTCCCCGTGTTACATTCTCGTTGTTTTCGGGAGCGCTCCCATCACATCGACGCATCCGGGCCGCCGCGACACGTCGGCACCGGATGCGGTGAGGAGTGTCCTTCCCATGCCCCCCATTCCCCCTGCTGTCCGTCATCGAATACGGCGCGGCGCCTCCCTCGTGACCGCCCTCGCCACGGGTGCCGCACTCGCCGCCGTGGCGACCGGCCCCGCCTCCGCCGCCGCTGGCTGCGAGGTCGACTACACCGTCCAGAACCAGTGGAACAGCGGCTTCACCGCCGCCGTGTCCGTCACCAACCTCGGTGATCCCGTCGACGGTTGGACCCTGGAGTGGGACTTCGCCGCGGGCGAGCGCGTCACCAGCGGCTGGAACGGTGAGTTCTCCGGCTCCGGCGACCGCGTCAGCGTGGGCGATACCGGGTGGAACGCCGCCATCGCCACCGGGGCCTCGGTCAGCTTCGGCTTCAACGGCTCCCACGGCGGCACCCCGGAAATCCCCGAGTCCTTCACGCTCAACGGCACCGTCTGCACCGGCGACACCGAGGAACCCCCCGGCGAGGAGCCGCCCGACGACGAGGACCCGCCCACCACCGGAGAGGGGCGCCAGGTCGAGGAACTGGATCGCGGCCTGGTGAGCGTGCACGGCCCGCAGGGCAACCTGGTGAGCTGGCGGCTGCTGGCCACCGATCCCCGGGACGTCGCCTTCAACGTCTACCGCGGCTCCACGCGCCTCAACCCGCAACCCCTCACCGGGGCCACCTCCTACCTGGACGGCGGAGCCTCCGCCGACGCCCGCTACACGGTCCGCCCCGTGGTCGACGGCCAGGAGGCGGATGCCTCGGGGGCCTCCCTGGCGCTGCGCGACGGCTACCTGGACGTTCCCCTGGACGTCCCGTCAGGCGGCAGCGGCTACACCTACGACGCCAACGACGCCAGCGTGGGCGACCTCGACGGCGACGGTGAGTACGAGATCGTCCTGAAGTGGGAGCCCACCAACGCCAAGGACAACTCCCAGGCGGGTCGCACCGGCCCCGTACTGCTCGACGCCTACGAACTCAGCGGCGAGCGGCTCTGGCGCATCGACCTGGGGCGCAACATCCGCGCCGGTGCGCACTACACCCAGTTCCAGGTCTACGACTTCGACGGCGACGGGCGGGCCGAGGTCGCCGTGAAGACGGCCGACGGCACCGTCGACGGCACCGGCGGGGTCATCGGAGACGCCGGGGCCGACCACCGCAACGGCGACGGCTACGTCCTGAGCGGTCCGGAGTTCCTCACCATGTTCGACGGCCGCAGCGGGGCCGAACTGGACTCGGTGGACTACGTTCCCGGACGCGGTGACGTCTGCGACTGGGGCGACTGCTACGGCAACCGGGTGGACCGGTTCCTGGCGGGCGTGGCCTACCTGGACGGCCAGCGGCCCAGCCTGGTGATGGCGCGCGGCTACTACACGCGCTCGGTCATCGCGGCCTGGGACTGGCGGGACGGGCGCTTCACCCGGCGCTGGACCTTCGACAGCGACGACGCCGGGTCGCGGTGGGCCGGGCAGGGCAACCACCAGCTGAGCATCGCCGACGCCGACGGTGACGGCCGCGACGAGGTCATGTACGGCTCGATGGCCGTCGACGACGACGGCAGCGGGATGTGGAGCACCGGCCACGGCCACGGGGACGCCATGCACGTGGGCGACCTGCTGCCCGACCGTTCCGGCCTGGAGGTCTTCACGATCACCGAGCGCACGGGAGGCGCGGCGGGCGCCTACGTGGCCGACGCCGACACCGGCGGCGTGGTCTGGCGCAGGCCCACCGCCAGCGGTGAGGAGGGGCCCGGCCGGGGTGCGGCCGCGGACGTGTGGCCGGACAACCCGGGCGCGGAGTTCTGGGTCGCGGGCGGCGGCATCAGCGGTATGTACGACGCCGAGGGCGACCGCCTGGGGGTTCGCGCTCCCTCGTCGGCGAACTTCCTGAGCTGGTGGGACGGCGACCCGCTGCGGGAACTGCTGGACGGCACCCGCATCGACGAGTACGGGACCGGAGGCGACACCCGGCTGCTGACCGGCTCCGGGGTGGCCTCCAACAACGGCACCAAGTCCACACCGGCGCTGAGCGGAGACATCCTGGGCGACTGGCGTGAAGAGGTCGTCTGGCGCACCGAGGACAACCGGGCGCTGCGGATCTACTCCACGCCCGTTCCCACGGAGCTGCGGATGCCCACCCTGATGCACGACACCCAGTACCGGGTGGCCGTCGCCTGGCAGAACACCGCCTACAACCAGCCGCCGCACCCGAGCTTCTTCATCGGGGACGGCATGGAGCCCGCTCCCTGGCCCGAGGTCTACACGCCCTGATCGCCGGGCCGGACCAGGCCGAGCCGGTCCGGACACAGGGCGGGGCGGTCGTGCGGATGTGCTCGTGCGACCGCTCCGCGCCCTACGGAGTCCCCCCAGAGAAGGGGCCGGTCAGATAAGGGGACCGTCAGAGAAGGAGACCGTCGGACAAGGGGTCCGTCAGGGAACCAGCCGTCAGAGAACAGGCCCTCCTCCCGGTCGTGTCCTCCTCCGGGGGGAGGGCCTGTGCTCTCGGTCCGGTCGCCGTGGGTCTCACAGGTACCTGCGGGGAAGGTCGCCCGCCTGGAGCTCTGCGAAGGTCACCATCCGCATGCCGGGGCGGGTGAGCACGGCTCCGCCGCGCGCGAAGAAGACGGTTCCCCCGGCCTTGCGCAGGTTGAGCAGGCCGACGGCCGAGCAGAGGATCTGCCGTGGTGTCACCCTTTCCACCCCCGGTGTGGTGGAGAGGGATTCGGCCACCTCGGGGGAGACCTCGGCGAGGAAGCGGGGGAGTTCGTGCGCGCTCACGAGGTCTTCTCCCCGGCCTCCGCGATCTCCAGAACGCTGAGGAGGCGGCGGGCCATGTCCCGTTCCCGGCCGATGGGAAGGCCCTGCTCGCACTCCCACGCGTCTTCCGTGCGGAAGGGTTCCCACATCCAGAACCAGTGCCACTGCCCTTCCACCCTCTTCAGGCAGATCCGCTGACTCTGGCCGCCCTTCCTGACCTCCAGGACTCCTCCGGGGCGGGGCACTGGCTTGAGGCCGTTTTCGACCGCCCAGTGGCAGAGGCGTTTGGCCGCCTCCCTGGTCTCGCTTGCACTGCTACACGATTTATCGGCGTTCATGGATTTTTCCTCCCGGAAAGTTCCTTAAGTCCCCTGGTGACTCATGAGAATCGACGGGGCCTGGGAACGATCTTCCTGAATGGCGGCGCAGGAACCTAGAGCGCCTGGACAGGTGGAAAAATCTAGAGAGAGCGGTTCCCGGTGGTTGATGAGAAGTGCGGAACGGTGAGCTGATGGCGAAGCGTAAGACCAGGCCACACGCTAAGGAGTGGGGATCAGAGCTGAAGATCCTCCGAACCAAGGTCAATAAGACGCAGAAGTCTGTGGCTGACGGAGTGCGGTGTTCGGACACCCTGATCTGCGGGTTCGAGAAGGGGACCCATTGGCCTTCCCGTGATATGGCCATAGACCTGGACAAGGCTCTCAAAGGGAACGGTGTGCTGATTAGCCTCTGGGATCGGCTTAACTCCAAAAGGAGCTATCCGGACTGGGCTCGGGATCTGGTGAAGGCAGAGACGCGCGCTGTGCTCATGAGGCAGTTTGAGACCACTGTGATTCCAGGGCTGGTCCAGACTGAGGCTTATGCCCGAACACTCATCAGGGCTAATAACTCTCTGGGCCCTGTCAGAGACGCTGACGAGTTGGTCTCAGGGCGGATGGACCGACAAGCCCTCTGGGGCCGTGAGGACCCTCCCCGGATGATTCTCATCCTCAATGAGGCCGTGTTGATGTGCTGCATCGGTGGCTCTGAGGTTATGTCAGGACAGTTGACCCGACTGGTGGAGATGGTGGAGGAGGAGGTCATCAGGGTTCATATCATCCCCATGAAGACCCGGCGTCCCTCATTCACCATGGGTTTCACCCTGCTCAGCTTCAGCGGAGATGCCGATGCCCTGTACGTAGAGGATGCGTTGGCTGGCAGGATGGTCAACGAGGAAGCCGAGGTCAGCCGGATGGATAGGCTCTTCAGCGATCTCCTGGGTGTCTCACTCTCACCGGAGGAGTCGCTGAAGCTTCTCTACCTGCATCGAAGGAAGCACGAAGATGACTCTCAAGACTGAGTGGGACAAATCCACCTACTCACACGGCAATGGTGGTCAGTGCGTAGAGGCCAGGCGAACCTCTGCGGGCGCGGCCGTACGTGACACCCAGAACCGGCACCTCGGCCACCTGGAGACCGACCGCCGCGAGTGGACCGCCCTCCTGGGCGCGGTTAAGGGATGACGAGGCCGAAGCTCTCAACTGAGTGGAAGAAGTCCGGCTACAGCGGTGGTAACGGCGGTGACTGCGTAGAGGCGAAGCGAACCTCTGCGGGCGCGGCCGTGCGTGACACCCAGAACCGGCACCTCGGCCATCTGGAAGCCAACAGCACCGAGTGGACCGCCCTCCTGGAAGCCGTGAAGGGCTCCGCCCCCTGAACCCTTGACCCTTGCCCTTGACCCCTCCGACGCATCCCTGAAGCGCCCCTGAGACGCACCGAGCCCCCTCCCCGGACACCCGGGAAGGGGGCTCGCGCAGGCTCACAGGCTCACAGGGCCACCCGGCTCAAAGGGTCGGCAGATACCTGTGCAGCTCGTACGGCGTCACCTGACGACGGTAGTCGCGCCACTCCGCCTTCTTGTTGCGCAGGAAGAAGTCGAAGACGTGCTCGCCCAGCGTCTCGGCGACCAGCTCGCTGTTCTCCATGATCCGCAGCGCCTCGTCCAGGCTCTGCGGCAGCGGCCGGATGCCCAGCGCACGCCGCTCGGAGTCGGTCAGCGCCCAGACGTCGTCCTCCGCGCCGGGAGGAAGCTCGTAGCCCTCCTCGATGCCCTTGAGCCCGGCGGCCAGGATCATCGCGTAGGCCAGGTACGGGTTGCAGGCCGTGTCCAGCGAGCGGATCTCGATCCGGCTGGAGTTGGACTTGCCGGGCTTGTACATCGGCACGCGCACCAGCGCCGAGCGGTTGTTGTGGCCCCAGCAGATGTAGGCCGGTGCCTCGCCGCCCATGCCCGCCGAGGCAGCGGGGTCGTCCCACAGGCGCTTGTAGGAGTTCACCCACTGGTTCGTGACGGCCGTGATCTCGTCGGCGTGCCGCAGCAGGCCCGCTATGAACCCGCGCCCGACCTTGGACAGCTGGAAGTCCGCCCCCGGCTCGTAGAAGGCGTTGCGGTCGCCCTCGAACAGCGACAGGTGCGTGTGCATGCCCGAGCCCGGGTACTGCGTGAACGGCTTGGGCATGAACGTCGCGTACACGCCCTGCTCCATCGCCACCTCCTTCATCACGAGCCGGAAGGTCATGATGTTGTCGGCGGTGGTCAGCGCGTCGGCGTAGCGCAGGTCGATCTCCTGCTGCCCGGGCCCGCCCTCGTGGTGGCTGAACTCCACGGAGATGCCCATGGCCTCCAGCATGTTGATGGCGTTGCGCCGGAAGTCGTGCGCGCTGTTGTGCGGCGTGTGGTCGAAGTAGCCGCCGGAGTCGTTGGGCTCGGGCAGCTCACCCAGTTCGGGCATCTTCTTGAGCAGGTAGAACTCGATCTCGGGGTGCGTGTAGAACGTGAACCCGAGGTCGGAGGCCTTGCCCAGCGTGCGCTTGAGCACGTGGCGCGGGTCGGCCGACGACGGCGAGCCGTCGGGCATGAGGATGTCGCAGTACATGCGCGCCGTGCCGTGCGGCTCGTTGCGCCAGGGCAGCACCTGGAAGGTGGAGGGGTCGGGCTGGGCCAGCATGTCGGCCTCGTAGACGCGCGCGAACCCCTCGATGGCCGAGCCGTCGAAACCGATGCCCTCGGAGAAGGCCGCCTCCAGTTCGGCGGGGGCGACCGCCACGGACTTGAGGTACCCGAGCACGTCGGTGAACCACAGCCTCACGAACCGGATGTCGCGCTCCTCCAACGTGCGGAGCACGAATTCCTGCTGTCGATTCACGATCAACCTTCCTCGATGCGGTCGGTGTCCGGGCCCTCCCGGCGTACGCGGGGCCGGTTCGGACACGGTCTCCCAGGTCCAGTGTGCCGTGCGGATATTTCCGGGGTATTTCCGTACACGCCGATCAGCCTGCCCGGTCCGTCACCCGCACACGCATTATGGCCCGTGACCGGGCTTTTCCGGCCATCCGCCCGCCACCGGCGGCGGACCCCGGCTCACTCCCGGCGCGGGACCCGGTGCCGCCCCGGACACGCGCTCTCCCGCGCCTCGCCCAGCCGTGTCCCGGCCCGGGGTCAGCGTCCCCGCGCATGGGCCGTCCTCACCACGAACCCGGTGTCCCGGCTCCGGGAACGCCGTGGGGAGCCGCCGTGGAGGGCCCCGCTGCGACCGCGCCCCGGGCTCCGGAAACACACTGCGGCTAGGCTCGGGCCCGTGGCACAGCTCAGAATCGCACTGGCCCAGGTCAACCCCACCACGGGAGACCTGGACGGCAACCTGTCCCTCGTCGTCGACTCCGCGCGCAGGGCCGCCGAGGAGGGCGCCCACCTGGTCGTCCTCCCGGAGATGGTCGTCACCGGCTACCCGGTCGAGGACCTGGCGCTGCGCAACTCCTTCGTGTCGGCCTCGATCAAGGCCACCCGCGCCCTGGCCGCCGACCTCGCCCGGGAGGGCCTGGGCGAACTCCCCGTCGTGGTGGGATACCTCTCCCGCCGCGAGGGTCCGGGCGCCCGCTACGGCCAGCCCGCCGGGGCCCCGCAGAACTCCGTCGCCGTCCTGCACCGCGGCGCCGTCGTCCTCTCCTCCGCCAAGCACCACCTGCCCAACTACGGCGTGTTCGACGAGTTCCGCAACTTCGTCCCCGGCGACACCCTCTCCGTGGTCCGGGTCCGCGGCGTGGACGTCGCCCTGGCCGTCTGCGAGGACCTGTGGCAGGAGGGCGGCCCCGTCACCGCGGCCCGCGCCGCCGGAGCGGGCCTCCTGGTCTCCCTCAACGGCTCGCCCTACGAGCGCCACAAGGACGACGTGCGCCTGGAACTGTGCCAGCGCCGCGCCCGCGAGGTCGGCGCCGCCCTGGCCTACGTCAACATGGTCGGCGGCCAGGACGAGCTGGTCTTCGAGGGCGACTCCCTGATCGTGGACTCCGAGGGGGAGCTGGTGGCCCGCGCCCCCCAGTTCACCGAGACCCTCCTGGTGGCCGACCTCGACCTGCCCGAGGCCGGACCGGCCCCGGACGGCCCGGGCGCGCGGGTGGACGGCCTGCGCATCGTGCGCCACACCGTCTCGGCCGACCCGGTCGCCCCCTACCCGCCCCGGGCGGGCACCGTCACCCCGCGGCCCGACCCCCTCTCCGACACGGGCGAGGTCTACCGCGCCCTGGTCACCGGCCTGCGCGACTACACCGTCAAGAACGGCTTCGGGTCGGTCCTGGTCGGCGTCTCGGGCGGCATCGACTCCGCGCTGGTGGCCACCATCGCGGTGGACGCCCTCGGCGCGGACCGGGTGCACGGCGTGCTCATGCCCAGCGCGCACTCCAGCGACCACTCGGTCGGCGACGCCGAGGAGCTGGCGGGCCGCCAGGGCTTCGCGACCCGCACCATCGCCATCGCCCCGGCCGTGGAGGCCTTCACCCGGGCCACGGGGGAGGCGGGCG
Organism: Nocardiopsis synnemataformans DSM 44143; assembly: GCA_000340945.1. GTDB lineage: Bacteria > Actinomycetota > Actinomycetes > Streptosporangiales > Streptosporangiaceae > Nocardiopsis > Nocardiopsis synnemataformans. The sequence continues at coordinate 47,717 of ANAW01000142.1, forward strand.
TCCCGCTCACCGGCCTGGCCGCCGAGAACCTCCAGGCCCGCGTGCGCGGCACGCTCCTGATGGCCCTGTCCAACGAGGAGGGCCACCTGGTCCTGGCCACCGGCAACAAGAGCGAGGCCGCCACCGGCTACTCCACGCTCTACGGCGACTCGGTGGGCGGTTTCGCGCCCATCAAGGACTGCTGGAAGACCCTGGTCTGGGAGCTGGCCCGCTGGCGCGACGAGGAGGCCGTCCGGCTGGGGCAGACCCCGCCCATCCCGGAGAACTCCATCTCCAAGCCGCCCAGCGCCGAACTGCGCCCCGACCAGCTGGACACCGACTCCCTGCCCGACTACGCGCGGCTCGACGCCGTCCTGGACGCCTACGTGGGCACGGACAAGGGGGAGGCCGAACTGGTCTTCGCCGGGTACGACCCCGAGCTGGTGCGCCGGGTCATCCGCATGGTGGACCGTGCCGAGTACAAGCGCCGCCAGTCCGCGCCGGGCACCAAGATCAGCTCGCGCAACCTCAGCCGGGACCGCCGTGTGCCCATCACCAACCGCTGGACCGTCTGAGCCGGGCCTCGGGTCCCGGGCCCCGGGTCCCGCCAGCCTCCTGCGGTCTCCGCCCTCGGTCCGCGCCGCCCCGTTCCCTCCCGCCCGCATACGCCCGCGAGTTCGTCCGCTGCTGCCGCGATCCCGTCCGCTTCGCCGGTCAGGTCCCTGCCTCCGGCCCGTCGCCCGCGCCCTCCCGGCCCTCCGCGGCCGACCCGTCCGCCCGGACCTGTGACGCCGGACCCGTAACGCTTCGCGGGGACCGGACATGTGTGGGGGTGTAAGGGACGCACCACCACCGAGGGAGAGGGCGCGCGTTGCCCAGACAACACCCGGTGCGGTCGCGGGAGGAGTCCGTCGCCCGGTTCGAGGAACTCTACGAGTCCACGTTCGGGGACGTACTCGGCTACCTGTTGCGCCGCACGGAGGATCCGGACCACTCCGCCGATCTCGTCGCCGACGTGTTCACGGCGGTCTGGTCCCGGATCGACGACGTCCCGCCGGGAGACCAGGCCCGACCGTGGGTGTTCGGCGTGGCGCGCAACGTGCTCGCCAACCACCGGCGCGGCGACCGGCGCCGCAACGCCCTGGCCGCACGGCTGCGCGCCGACCTGCGCGAGGTCCGCGTCACCCCGCCCGGGGAGCGCGATCCCGGTCTGGGCGAGGTCGGCAGGGTGTTCCGGGCCCTGTCCGAACACGACCGGGAGATCCTCTCCCTCGCGGGCTGGGAGCAGCTCGACGCCGGGGAGATCGCGGTCGTCCTGGGATGCGCGCGGGGAACCGCCCGCGTGCGCCTGCACCGGGCACGCGCCCGGTTCGCCAGGGCCCTGCGCAAGGCCGGTCTGGACACCGGGGCCCGGGCCCCCTCCTCGGCCACCGCCCCACGCCCACGCAGTTCCACACCCCTGAAGGGAGCGGCGCGATGAACCACGACCCGATCGACCGGCTGGTGGCAGGGCTCCGTCCCGAGGTGGACGCGTCCCACCGGCTCGACCCCGCGGCCCCCGCCGCGCGCGAGCTGCGTTCGCTGATCACCACCCACAGCCAGGAGACCCCCATGGCCCTGTCCCCCCGTAGGAAGCGCCTGCTCGTCGCGGCGCCGATCGTCGCCGTCCTCGCCGTGGGAGGCGTCGCGGCCACCGCGCTGCTCGCCCCCTCCGACGAGGGCGGCTCCGCCCTTCCGCTGGGCCCCGAGCCCGCGGCCGCCGCCGTCCTGGACGTCAGCGTCGAGGACGGCGTGGTGGTGGCCGAGGTGCTCGACCCCACCGCCGACGCCGAGGCCTACGCCGCCGAGTTCGCCGAGCACGGCCTCGACGTCACGCTGCGCTTCTCCCCGGCCTCACCCACCGTCGTGGGCAACCTCGTCTACCTCGACAGCAACATGACGGGCGAGGGCACCGACGAGCGCGACGTCGAGGCCGTGACCTCGCCGGGGGACTGCACCCCCCAGGGCGGCGGCTGCCCCGTGGGCGTGCGCATCCCCGAGGACTACGGCAACGAGGTCGAGGTGGTCTTCGGGCGCGAACCCGCGCCGGGGGAGCACTACGAGGCCACGAACGACGCGACCGCCCCGGGCGAGGCCCTGGAGGGCATGGAGCCCGGGGGGATGACCGTCGGCGAGCTGCGCGACGCCCTCGCCGGGATCGACCAGGAGATCGCCGGGTTCCGGCAGCCGGTCGAACGGCCCTGCGACGAGGTGCCCAACGACACCGGCGACCTCGACTCCGACGGGGAGCCCGCCTCGACCGACACCGAGGACGAGTCGGCCGCCCAGCCGTCCGCTCAGCCGTCCACCATGCCGGGCGACCCGGAGGAGGCGGACCCGTCCGAGGGGCTCTGCGGCGAGATGCTGGAACTCAGCGCGGACGAGGTCGCTGACGACGCGGTGGTCGAGGACGTGGCGCTGTACGCGCCCGGCGAGGTGACCGTGTTCGTGGAGGGCGGGACCGAGCGGTTCTGACCCGGCTCCGCTCCGGGCTCGGCTTCGTTCCGGGTCTGGCTCAGTTTCGGACCCGGCTTCGCTCCGGGCCTCGCCCGGGTCCAGGGGACGGCTTCGTTTCGGACCCGGCTTCGCTCCGGACCTTGCCCGGGTCCAGGGGACGGCTTCGGTCCTTGCTCGGGCCTGGCTCCGCTCCGGGCCTCGTCCGGGCAGGCCCCGGGGACGGCCAGGTCCGTGCCCGGACGAGGGCCGGTCGGGAACCCGCGAGGGCGGGCGCGTGTCCACGCGCCCGCCCTCCGGCCTTGTCCTCCGGCGTTGTCCACAGGGGGGAACCGCCTGGTTCCCCGTGTTTGCCGCCCGGGCACCCCCAGGAATGGGGGTCTCGGGTCGGGCCTTCTGCACAGGACCCTGACGTGGGTTGTGCCGGGGCCTTCGGAGCAGGGCCCCACGCGGGTTGTGCCGGGCCTTCTGGACAGGGCTCCGGGTCGGGTTGTGCCGGGGCCCACGGCACGGGGGGAGCCTGCGGTCGCGGAGCCCCGGGGCGCTCCTGCCCGCCCCCGGGTTCGGGCCCGGGACCCGTTCCTAGGCCAGGCCCAGCTCCCTCAGCCGTGCTCCGGCCGCGGCCCGGTTGGGCACGTCGAGCTTGGCCAGGATGTTGGACACGTGCACGCTCGCGGTCTTGGGCGTGATGAACAACCGCTCGGCGATCTGGGCGTTGGTGCTGCCCACCACCAGCAGCCGCGCGACCTCCGTCTCGCGCGCCGTCAGCCCGGCGGGGACGGCGGGCGGGGCCGCGTCCGCCTCCAGGCCGGAGCCCATCCTGCGCGCCAGGTCCGCGGCGGCGTCGGCCAACGGCGCAGCCCCGCACTCCAGAGCGGTCGCGTGGGCCTGACGCACCCACGCCACGGCCTGCTCCCGCTGTCCGACCGCCACGGCCGCCTCGGCGGCCCGCAGGCGGGCCCCCGCCCGGGG
>ANAW01000143.1:0-22525 GCA_000340945.1 Nocardiopsis synnemataformans DSM 44143
AACGCGTCCGGGTCCACGTCACGGGAAGCTCGGTCAGTTCCGCTGGTCTCACCGGCCTCGCGAGTCCCGCCAACCTCTCCGGTTCTGCCGGTCTCACCGATCCCGCCGGGTCCCTCAGCCCCGCCAGCCTCGCCGCCACGGCCAGTCCTGTCAGCCCCACCGGAACCCTCTGCCTGGTCCACCGTGGTCAACAGAGCCGCCACGGTCGTCCGGTAGGCGTGCTGGGCCGTCCCGTGGGCGGGCATCGGCGCCACCAGGGCGGCCACCAGCCCCCTCACCCGGCGCGCCCGCCCCGCCGTCGCCTCCGGGCGGCCCGGCGCCGTGCCCTGCCGCACCGCCTCGGCCATCACCTCTGCCAGCGGCCACGTGTACCCGTGTGCGGACTCCAGGGCCATCCGCTCCAGCGCCCGCTCGCACAGGGCGAGCGCGTCGTCGACCGCGCCCTGTGCCAGGTCCGTCTCCATGAGCGCTATCAGGGACAGCTGCACGATATTCATCCGCTGCGAGGACAGCGCGGCCGCCCGTCCCGGCTCCCGTGTGGTCCGCCGTGCCGTGTCCAGGTCGCCCTGGGCTACGGCGGCGCGGGCCAGCACCGCCTCGACGTAGAAGCGGTGCTTGCCGGACGAGCGGCCGCGCAGGACCGTCTCCACGATCCGCCGCGCCTTGGCCAGGTCGCCCAACTCGAAGAGGATCTCCGCGCGGTTCTGGTGGTTGGACGTCTTGTGGACGGCCGCCCACCCCATCGCCTCGTGCCTGGCCAGGGACTCCTCCAGCACCGCCAGGCCCTCCTCGTGGTGGCCCAGCTCGCGCAGGAAGTGGCCCAGGTTGCCCGCACCGCGCGCCTCCAGGCCGGGGTCGGAGCTCGCGGCGGCGTGGGCGATGCCCGCTTCGATCAGCGGACGCCCCGCCGCCAGGTCGCCCGCGTCCATGTGCAGGCCGCCCAGGGTGATGCGGGCGTCGGCGGCCGCGCACATGTCGCCCGGCCGGTCGGGATCGGCCAGCGCGATGGCCTCCTCGGCCAGCGCGCGCGCCGACCTCCCGGCCCGCTCCAGCTCCCGCAGCCGCTCCTGGTCGGGGGTGACGCGCCGGTCGGCGCGGTGCACCATGCTCTCGCGGGCCAGGATGGACAGCAGCATGCCGTACCCCGGCATGTGCGGGGGGTGCAGTTCCAGGGCCGCGACCAGGTCCGCGATCCCGCTGCCGCAGTTCTCCTCGGCGCGCGCCATCCCGCGTCGGCGCAGCAGCTTCGCCCGCACGGTCAGCGTGTGGTCGTCGCATCCGTCCTCGGGGAGGGTGGCCAAGGCCTCGTCGGCCAGTTCGAGGGCACGCCTGCCGTGGCCCGCCTCCAGGGCGGCCCCGGCCGCGAGGCTGGCCACCTCGGCCCAGGTCCGGCCCTGCACCCGTTCCCGGGCGTCGGGGACGCGGTCCCACAGGGCCAGTACCCGCTCCAGCATGCCCAGTTCCTCGCCGTAGGCCAGGGTGTCGCCCGCGCGCACCGCCGCCCACCAGGCGGCCTGGAGGGCGCTCGGCAGCTCCTGCGCGGCGTTGTAGTGGTGGGCCTGTTCGGCGGCCCTGCGGTCGAAGGGAACGGAGTCGGGGTACTCGTCGATGAGCTGGGCGAAGCGCATGTGCAGCCGCGCGTGGGCGCCGGGCAGCAGGTCGCCGTGCACGGCGTCGCGCAGCAGGGCGTGCCGGAAGCGGTACCCGGTCCGGTCGGCGCGCAGGGTGTTGGCGTCGACCAGGGTGTGCAGCGCGGTCTCCAGTTCGCGTTCGGGCAGCCCGGCCGCGTGGTAGAGCATCTCGTGCTCGATGCTGCCCGAGACCGCGCCGACCGAGGCCACGCGCAGCACCGACAGGGCGGTGTCATCGAAGCGGTGCAGCGGTTCCAGCAGCAGGTCGCGGAACTGGTCGGGCACGTCGTGGCCGCTGACGGAGGGGTCCCCGACCGCCGAGGCCAGCGACTCCACGAACAGCGGGACGCCCTCGGTGCGCCGGTACAGCTGGTCCAGCTCGTGGCCGGTGAGGTCGGTGCCCCGTATGGCCGCGGCCTGGACGCCGGCCTCCTCGCGGCTGAGCGGCGCCAGCTCCAGCGGTTCGACCCCGGGCGCGCGCCGCAGTTCGGGCAGCAGGCGGCGCAGCGGGTGGGCGCGGTGCAGGTCGTCGCTGCGGTAGGTGGCCACGATCTGCACGCCCGGCAGGTCGAGGTTGCGGATGAGGAAGACGAGCAGGTCGCGGGTGGCGCCGTCGGACCAGTGCAGGTCCTCCAGCACCACGGTGACGCCGCCGCCCCCGGCGGCCTGGGTGAACAGGCGCAGGACCTGTTCGAAGAGGATGGCCCGGTTCTCCGGGCGCAGGACGGGCACCTCGCCCAGTTCGGGCAGGAGCCGCGCGAACTCGCCGGTGCCGCCGGGCGCCGCGGCCTCGAACGCCGCGCGTCCGCGCTCGCGCAGGAGCTGGCGCAGCACCGCGGTGAAGGGGGCGTAGGACAGGCCGTCCACGCCGAGCTGGAGACAGCCGCCGACGAACACGGTCCCCTGGGGCAGGGCCGAGACGAACTCGCTGACCAGGCGGCTCTTGCCCACGCCCGCGTCGCCGCTGACCAGCACCGTCCCGGACGCCTCGGTATGGGACCGTCCGGCGTGGTCCCGGAGGAGGCGGAGCTCGCGCTCACGGCCCACGAAAACGGTACGACTCTCGGCAAGAACGGGCATAGCGCCCATTATGCCCATCATGTGCGGCCTCTCCAGGGGTTTTTCGCCCGCTGTCCGCTGTCCGCCTATCCGGCGTCCACAAGGCGGCCGGACGGCTCCGGCGTCGGTTCCGGCTCGGGAGCCGACTCCTGTCCGGTCCCGGTCCTGGTTCCGTCTCCGGCTGCCGTCCCGGAGGTCTCGGCGCGGCAGCGGCGGGCGTGCTCGCCGAGCAGCCGGAGCTGGTCCTGGCGGCCGACGAGGAGCGGACTGGTCCGGGAGAGGAGGGGCATGACCGTCATTATGCGGTTCCTCCCTCCCCTCCCGCGCGCGCCCTCACGCGGCGCGGCCGTAGGAGCGCCGCCGGCGCTGGCGCTCGCGGCGTTCCTCCCTGCGCCGCGCGCGCTCCTCGGCGCGTACCCGCAGGGCCGTCCGCAGGTGCTCCACCTCGCGGACGCGCTGTTCGGTCATCTCCCGGGCGTTGGCGTTGAGCAGTTCGCTGTGGAACACGGTGCTTCCTCTTCGTCCGTGCGGCGGAACCCGTGTCCCGCCGTCTGGTGTCCACGATCTCCCTAAGACCCCGGGGCGCACATGGGGAGGAATCCCAGTCCTGGGGGCTCTGAGCGCCCGTGTGCCCTAAGACCCCGCCCCCGAAGGCGTGTCACAGCATGCGCCCTCCCGGTCACCCGTAGTTGTCTAGGTGGCAACGACGCACGTGGGAGGCGCGACATGACGCGGAAGTACGGGGCAAAGACGGCGGGCGCGCTCACAGCGGGCGCGCTCACGGCGGGCCTGGCGGCGGCGGGCGCGCTCGGCGCCCCCGCGCCCGCCGCCGCGGAGCCGGCGGAGGGGGAGGGGCAGGTGGGGCTGTTCCTGGAGGCGGGCGAGGCGCCGCGGCCGGGAGAGGAGTTCACCCTGCGCACCACCGTCACCGAGGGTCCCGTGGAAGGCGCCCTGCTGGCCCAGCACGTTCCCGGGGAGCTGGAGATCGTCGAGGTCGGGGAGGAGGGCGTGGTCCGGGACGGGATCGTGAACTGGCAGGTGGAGGTACCCGCGGGGGAGGAGGCGGTGTACACGGTGCGCGTCCGGGCGCCGGAGGCGACGGGGGAGCGCCTGACCAGCACCGCCTGCCTGCTGCTGGAGCGCGACGCCGACCCGGCCGCGTGCGCCAGCGACTCGGTCCTGGTCGAGGAGCGGACCGCGATGTCGCGGGTCTCGGAGTACACCGACCCCGCGAACCTGCTGCGGGCCGCGGGGGTCGCCCTGGCGGCGGGACTGGCCTGGATGCTGTGGCGGCGCAGGAGGACGCTGTCGCGCAGGTGAGGGCGCGGGTTTTGTTACGTCAGCGTGTCATGAACCCGGGGAGGGAAAACTACGCCGCGTAGTAGTGTTTCCGGCATGGACATTCTCTACTCCGCGCTCGTCTTCCTGCACATGATCGGCCTGGCGGGCATCATCGCGGGCTTCCTCATGCAGGTCATCACCGACAACCCCAAGTCGACCAAGGTCCTGCTGCACAGCTCCCTGCTCCAGCTCGTCACCGGTCTGCTGCTGGTCGGGGTGGCCGAGATGGCCGACCTCGGCGAGATGGACCACGTCAAGATCGCGGTCAAGCTGCTGGTCGCGCTGGCGGTCGTGGTCGTGGGCGTGCTCAACCTGCGCAAGCCCGCCAGGAACCTCGCGATCATCGCGGGCGTGCTCGCCATCGTCAACATCGGCGTGGCCGTCTTCTGGTAAGCCCCTTCCCGGAGCGGTCCCCGCAGGCCGCGACGAAGCCCCCGCCGGTGGCGGCACGAACCGTGCCGCCACCGGTTTTTTCTGTGCGCGTTTCAGTAATCTTGCGAAATTTTTCCCAAGGACCTTGGGGACTTGCGCGGGCGTCGTCCCAGCTCACGGGGGAGCATCTCGTGGGGCCGTTCCGGCGGGGGAGAGCTGCTCGAAAAGCGTCGGGGCAGGTGGAAGCGGAAACCGTCGCGCTGGGTGAGCGGTGTGAGATCCGGGACGGGACCCGTTCACAAGAGCGGTCCGGTCTGTTAGCTTCGTCACGCTCACGCAAACTCTTGCAATCACTGCAAGAGGACGGCGGACGGGGCAGTGCCGCCCCGCCGCGCACCTCCCCCAAGGAGCGCACATGAAGCCCACCGGACCCGGCGCCGTCGCCGGGGCGATCCTGATGGGGGTCGGCCTGCTGGCGACCCCCGCGCAGGCCACTCCCGTCCCAGCAGCCCCAGTCCCAGCAGCCCCAGCCCCAGCAGCACCAGTCCCGGCGTTCCTCGCCCCGACGACACCGGTCCCGGCAGCCCCCGCCCCCGCCGAGGACGTCCAGGCCACCGGCAACGGCGAGACCATCGTCCAGCTCTTCCAGTGGAACTGGGACTCCGTCGCCACCGAGTGCGAGGAGTTCCTCGGCCCCCGCGGCTTCGGCGGGGTGCAGGTCTCCCCGCCCCAGGAGCACGTGGTCATCCCCTTCGCCGAGGGCGGCGACTACCCCTGGTGGCAGGACTACCAGCCGACTTCCTACCGCATCGACAACACCCGGCGCGGCACCGCCGAGGAGTTCCAGGCCATGGTCTCCACCTGCGCCGACAACGGCGTGAGGATCTACGCCGACGCGATCATCAACCACATGACCGGCGACGGCTCGGGCACCGGCAGCGCGGGCACGGAATGGGCCAAGTACGAGTACCCCGACCTGTTCGGCGACGGCACCGCCTCCCGCACCGGAGAGGACTTCAGCTCCTGCCGGGAGGAGATCAGCAACTGGAACGACAAGTGGGAGGTGCAGAACTGCGAGCTCGTCGGACTGTCCGACCTCGACACCGGTGACCCCGAGGTGCGCGCCCAGATCCGCCGCTACCTCAACGGCCTGGTGGACATGGGCGTGGCGGGCTTCCGCGTGGACGCCTCCAAGCACGTCCCCGAGGCCCACGTCGACGCCATCTTCTCCGACCTGAACGAGGTCCCGGTCTTCGGCGGGCGGCCCGACGTCTTCCACGAGGTCTACGGGGACCAGACCATCCCCTACACCGCCTACGCGCCCTACGGCCGCGTGACCGCCTTCGACTACCAGCGCGACATCTCCAACAAGTTCGCGGGCGGCGACATCTCCGGCCTGGCCCAGCTGCCGGACTACGGCGGGCTCACCGACGAGCAGGCCACCGTCTTCGTCGACAACCACGACACCCAGCGCTACCACCCGACCCTGACCTTCAAGGACGGCGACCGCTACCACCTGGCCGTGGCGTACATGCTGGCCCACCCCTACGGGCGCCCCGTGGTGATGTCCAGCTACGACTTCGGCTCCAACGTCACCCAGGGCCCGCCCAGCATCGGAGAGGTGCAGGGAAACCCGGCGGGCTGGATCACCGCGGACACCGACTGCGCCAGCGCCGAGTGGGTCTGCGAGCACCGCCACCCGACCGTCGCCGGGATGGCAGCCTTCCGCAACGCCACCGGCGACGCCCCCGTCGTCCAGCGGGCCACCGACGGCTCCTCCCGGCTCGCCTTCGACCGGGGCGACCGCGGCTTCGCCGCCTTCAACGCCAGCGGCGGCACCTGGAACCTGACCGCCGACACCGGCCTGCCCGACGGCAGCTACGACAACGCCGCAGGGAGCGGGACCCTCACCGTGGCCGACGGCCGGGTCAGCGCCCAGGTCCCCGCGAACGGGGCCGTGGCCCTGCACGTGGGCGGCACCTGCGACGACCCGGCCGAGTGCGGCGACCCCGGTGAGCCGGGCGAGCCGGGTGGCGTCGAGGTCTCCGCCACCGTGGAGACCTGGTACGGCCAGGAGGTGTACGTGGTCGGCTCCACCTCCGGGCTGGGATCCTGGAACCCCCGGGACGGGGTGAGGCTGTCCACCGACGCGTCCACCTACCCCGTGTGGTCGGGCACCGCCCCCATCGGCGCCGACACCGAGTGGAAGCTGGTCAAGATCGACGGCGCTGGCAACGTCGAGTGGGAGTCCGGCGCCAACCGCGTCGGCCCCGCCACCGGCGTCACCTGGCGCGGCTGACCCGAGAACCGCTTCCGAGGGCCGACCACCCCCGGCCCCGGCGCCCCCGCGCTCGGCTCCTCCGGCGCGGGGGCGCCGACCCAGGAGGGCTCGCCTCCCGCCGGGGTCGTCCACAGGCCCGGATCGCCTCTGGCGCGGTCCGGGCCGTTCGCGGTTTCCTGGAAAGCGGGGGGTCCCCGGGGCCCGCCAGCCTCAGCGTGCCCGCGACCCGGCCGCACCGGGCCCCGCACCCGACCGCACCGGGCCCCGCAGGCCGGACGCAGGCCGGGCGCCGCCCTCAGTCGTCGTAGAAGACGCGCTCCATCACCGCTCGGGCCCGGCGCGTGGCGCGCAGGTAGGTCTCCGTCAGCTGTTCGGCCGGACCCTCCTGCACGGACTCCGCGTTCTCCCCGCCCGCGTCCCCCGCGCCCTGGCCCTCCGCGCCCTCGCCGTCCCCGCCGCCGGGGCAGCCCATCGCCCCCGCCAGCGCCGCACGCACCCGCAGGTCCGAGGGCAGCGAGTCCCCGCCCCGGCCGCGCACCAGCATCACCATTCCCCGGACCCGCGAGGCGAGCTGCCAGGCCTGGCCCAGCACCTCGCCGTCCTCCTCGTCCAGGAAACCGTGCGCCACGGCCGCCTCCAGCGCCTCCAGGGTGCCGGTGGTCCGCAGGTCGGGGTACTCGTGCGCGTGGCGCAGCTGGATCAGCTGGGCCACCCACTCCACGTCCGACAGCCCGCCCCGGCCCAGCTTCGTGTGCAGCGTCGGGTCGGCGCCGCGCGGCAGCCGCTCCNGAGCTTGCGGATCTCCAGCACCGCCGAGGAGTCGATCCCGCCCTCCGGGTACCGGATCGGGTCGATCAGCCTCGTGAACGCCTCCCTCAGCTGCGGATCGCCCGCGACCGGCTTGGCCCGCAGCAGCGCCTGGCTCTCCCACACCTGCGACCAGCGCCCGTAGTACGCCGCGTAGGACTCCAGCGTGCGCACCACCGGCCCGCTGCGCCCCTCCGGGCGCAGGTCGGTGTCCACCTTCAGCGGCGGCTCCGCCGCGGGCATCTCCAGCAGCCGCGCCAGTTCCCGTACGACGGCCAGCGCCTGCTTGGTCGCCGCGCCCGTGTCCACGCCCGGCAGGGGGTCGTGCACGTACATCACGTCCGCGTCGCTGGCGTAGGTCAGCTCACCGCCGCCGAACCGGCCCATCGCCACCACGCACATCCGCGTGAGCGGCTCGTCCCCCGACGCAGCCACCACCCGGTTCTGCGCCAACCGCAGCGCCGCCTCGATGGTCACCGCGGCGATGTCGGTCAGCGCCGCGCCCACGTCCTGGACCGAGGCGACCTCCAGCAGGTCGGCCGCGGCCGTGCGCAGCAGCTCGCGGCGGCGCAGCGCGCGCACCGCCGACACCGACTCCTCGGCCGTGTCGTACCGGCGCCGCGCCGCCTCCGCCTCACCCGCCAGCACCTTCGGGTCGCGGCGCACCAGGTCGCCGTCGTCGTCGAACATCGCCACCGCCTCCGGGGCGCGCAGCAGCAGCTCCGTCACGTACCGGCTCGTCCCCAGCAGCCACGCCATCCGCTCGGCCACCCGCACGTCGTCGCGCAGCAGGCGCAGGTACCACGGCGTGGTGCCCAGGGCCTCGCTCACCTGCCGGAAGCCCAGCAGGCCCGCGTCGGGGTCGGGGGCGTCGGAGAACCAGCCCAGCATCACCGGCAGCAGCGTCCGCTGGATCGCCGCCCTACGCGAGACCCCCGAGGTCAGCGACTCCAGGTGGCGCAGCGCGCCGCCCGGGTCGACGAACCCCAGCGCCTCCAGGCGGTCCCTGGCCTGCTCCGGCGACAGGCGCGCCTCCTCGCCCGGCAGCTTGGCCACCGCGTTGAGCAGCGGGCGGTAGAACAGCTTCTCGTGCAGGCGCCGCACCTCCGACGACACCCGGCGGCGCGCGTCGGTCAGCTCCCGCACCGGGTTCGCGGTCATCCCCAGCGCCCGCCCCAGGCGGCGCATCTGGTCGGGGCCCTCCTCGGCGGCCGGATCGGGCATCAGGTGCGTGCGCCGCAGCCGGTCCAGCTGCAACAGGTGCTCCAGCCGCCGCAGGAACCGGTAGGCCTCCGCCAGCCCCGCCGCGTCGCCGCGCCCCACGTACCCGTGCCCCGACAGCGCGGCCAGCGCCTCCAGGGTGTTGCCCGACCGCAGCCGGTCGTCGGTGCGCCCGTGCACCAGTTGGAGCAGCTGGACGGAGAACTCGATGTCGCGCAGCCCGCCCGGGCCCAGCTTGAGCTCGCGCTCCGCCTCTCCCGCCGGGATGTGCGCCACCACCCGGCGGCGCATCGCCTGCACGTCCTCCACGAAGTCCTTGCGGCCCGCCGCCTCCCACACCATGGGGGAGATCACGTCCATGTAGGCCCGGCCCAGCTCCGCGTCCCCGGCGATCGGGCGGGCCTTGAGCAGCGCCTGGAACTCCCAGGTCTTGGCCCAGCGCTCGTAGTAGGCGCGGTGCCCCGACAGCGGGCGCACCAGCGGCCCGTTCCTGCCCTCGGGGCGCAGCGCCGGGTCCACCTCCCACAGGGCGCCCTCGGCGTCGGTCTCGGAGGGGATGCGCATCATCGCGGTGGCCAGCCGGGTCGCCGCGCGCATCGCGGCCTGGTCGTCCACCGGCCTCCCGGAACCCCGGCCCGCGCCTCCGTCCGAACCCGTGTCCGCGCCGGCGTCCTCGTCCACGACCGGCTCGGCCACGAACACCACGTCCACGTCGCTGACGTAGTTGAGCTCGCGACCGCCGCACTTGCCCATGCCGATGACCGCCAGGCGGCACAGCGCGGCGTCCTCGGGGTGCTCGGCGCGGGCCACCGCCAGCGCCGCGTCCAGCAGCGACGCGGCCAGGTCCGCGAGTTCCCCGGCGACCTCGTCCACCGTGCACAGCCCGGTCAGGTCGCGCCCGGCCAGGCGCAGCACCCGCCTGCGGTAGGCCACGCGCAGGACATGCCGCAGGGCCTCCGCCGAACCGTCGCCGACCACGGCCGGGTCGGCGGTCGGGGCGGGGTTGTGGGGGTCGGCGCCCACGGTGTACATCAGGCCGCGGCGCACCTCCTCCGGCTCGGGGGAGCGGGCGGCGTCGGCCCCCCGCAGCTCCCGCCAGTCGCCCGGATGGCGCACCAGGTGGTCGGCCAGGGCGGTGCTCGTGCCCAGCACCCGGCACAGCCGGGCCCGCAGCTCCCGGTCCTCGCGCAGCGCGTCCAGGAACTCGGCGGGGTCGGGATCGGTCTCCAGGACCCGGATCAGCCCGAGGAGCGCCTGGTCGGGGTCGGGCGCCGCCGCGAGCGAGCCGATGACCTCGGTGTCGGCCCGGGCGTCCAGCCCGGCCTCCTCCACCAGCCTCAGGGCCCGGGTGCTGTCGCTGAAACCGCGCCTGGCGAGCGCGCCTGCCGTCATGTTCGTCGTTCCGTCCCTCACCACGTGTCAACGGTAACGGTCCGGCCGGTGAGCGGGCCCGGTGCCCCGGACCGGGTCGGTCCCCGGCGCCCGCGACGAACCGTCCCGCGCACCCGGAACCGGGTCGGGGCCGGTACCCGAACGGATACCGGCCCCGATGGGGGGAGTGCGCGGTGCGCGCCCTCCCGGAGCTGCTGTCTACGGCCTAGATGTCGTAGTAGAGCTCGAACTCACGCGGGTGCGGGCGCAGGCGCAGGGAGTCGATCTCCTCGGTGCGCTTGAAGTCCACGTAGGTCTCGATGAGGTCCTTGGTGAACACGCCGCCCTCGAGCAGGAACTCGTGGTCGGCCTCCAGGGCCTCCAGGGCCTCGTCCAGCGACGCCGGGACGGTCTTGATGGCCTGGGCCTCCGCCGGGGGCAGCTCGTAGAGGTCCTTGTCCACGGGCTCCGGCGGCTCGATCTTGTTCTTGATGCCGTCGATGCCGGCCATCAGCATGGCGGAGAAGGCCAGGTACGGGTTGGCCGACGGGTCCGGCACGCGGAACTCGATGCGCTTGGCCTTCGGGTTCGAACCGGTCAGCGGCAGGCGGATGCAGGCCGAGCGGTTGCGCTGGCTGTAGACCAGGTTGATCGGGGCCTCGTAGCCGGGCACCAGGCGGTGGAAGGAGTTCACCGTCGGGTTGGTGAAGGCCAGCAGCGCCGAGGCGTGCTTGAGCAGGCCGCCGATGTAGTAGCGGGCCGTGTCCGAGAGCTGGCCGTAGCCGGACTCGTCGAAGAACAGCGGCTCGCCGTCCTTCCACAGGCTCTGGTGGCAGTGCATGCCCGAGCCGTTGTCGCCGAAGAGCGGCTTGGGCATGAAGGTGGCCGTCTTGCCCGCCTCGTTGGCGACGTTCTTGACGATGTACTTGTACAGCTGGACGCCGTCGGCGTGCTTGAGCAGGGTGCCGAACTTGACACCGATCTCGGCCTGGCCCGCCGTGCCGACCTCGTGGTGCTGGAGCTCGACCTCGATGCCCGAGTCGATCAGGGTGCGGACCATGTCCGAGCGCAGGTCGCTGTAGTGGTCGACCGGCTCGACGGGGAAGTAGCCGCCCTTGTAGCGGGGGCGGTAGCCGCGGTTGCCGCCCTCGATGGCCGAGCCGGTGTTCCAGGCGCCCTCGATCGAGTCGATCTCGTAGTAGCCGGTGTTGGACCGGGTCTCGAACTTGACGTCGTCGAAGATGTAGAACTCGGCCTCGGCGCCGAAGAAGGCGGTGTCGGCGACGCCGGAGCCGCGCAGGTAGGCCTCGGCCTTGCGGGCGACGTTGCGCGGGTCGCGGCTGTAGGACTCCAGGGTCAGCGGGTCGTGGACGAAGAACGTCATGTTCAGCGTCTTGTGCTTGCGGAACGGGTCCAGTACGCCGGTGCCCAGGTCCGGCAGCAGCAGCATGTCGGACTCGTGGATGGCCTGGAAGCCGCGGATCGAGGAGCCGTCGAACATCTGGCCATCGGTGAACGTCGACTCGTCGACGTTCTCGGTCGGGAGGGTAACGTGGTTCACGCCTCCGAAAAGGTCCGTGAATCGGACGTCGAGGAACTTGACGTCCTCGTCCCGGATAAAGGCGAGCACCTCGTCGACGCTGCTGAACAAAACGAACCTCCGTGCAGGTGGCTGAGACGGTGGACCGGGGTCCGCCCCATCGCGGACACGTCGGATCGCGCGCCGTCTCCCGGCTTCGTCTCCGAAGCTAGGAGGGGGTGGTTTCCGCACCATGTCTCGATTGTTTCCTGTATGTTACGGACCCGGTTGTTGTCCCAGAAGACCAGGTCTGACCCGGTGATTCCACCCTGTAGGGGCCGAAAAGGGACACCTGGCGGCGCCGGTTGTGGTCCCCGCCACTGACCCCTGGTGTGACCTCCGCCATGTTCCCCCACGGAGGGGCTCACAGCCGCCGCGACGCCCCGGGTACGGGCCCCGCCGCAGGGTGGATACCGTGGAGGCCATGAGCGACGAGAGCCGGGGCTCCGCCACCGCGGCGGCCGGGGACGACTTCCAGTACCGGGGCAACCGTCTCGGTCTGCCCGAGAGCGGCCCGGGTTCGGTGCCCGGCGTGATGCGCCGCCTGGTGGGACTCCTCCTGGACTGGGCGCTGTCCCTCGCGCTCGCCTGGGGCGCCTACGGCGTCGGGTTGGTCGGCGCGGACGCCGCCAGCCAGGCGGAGGCCGCCCCGATGGTCAGCAACACCGCCCTGGTCGTCTTCGCGGTCATGAACATCCTCCTGCTCACGCTCTTCGGCACCACCGTCGGCCGCCGCCTGGTCGGCGTCGGCATCACCGCCACCGGCGAGCGCTCCTGGCCCTGGTTCGTGTCCATGACGGTGCGCACCCTCCTGTTGTGCCTGGTCATCCCCGCCGTCATCTACGACCGCGACACACGCGGGCTGCACGACCGGGCCGCCGGGACGATCGCCACCCGTTACTGAGGCCGCACGGGGGGTTTCCCGCGGCGGGGAAACGGCGGGGAAGCCCGGTGCACGCGTGGCCGCGGCCCTTCCGAGCTGCTGTTAACATCCGTTCATTACTTGGCCCGGGAACGGACCGAAATCCTGTGCGCTGGAACCCCCCCGTCCCCCACGGGGGCTGCTGTCCCCTGCGCGGGAACTCCCACGAACGCCGCCGCACCCGAAGGTTCGCATGGCTGGAAAACGCTCCGCCCCCCGTCCCACGCCGTCCGCTCTGCGCGCCGTGCGCATGTCCCCGGGGCAGTGGGTCGCCTGCGTGGCCACCGCCCTGGCCATCATCGCCAGCCTCGGCGGCTACGGCTGGTACCAGGGCATCGTCGGCAACATCACCACCGCGCAGGTGGACACCGACGCCTGGGACCGGCCCAACAGCGTCGAGGGCGTGATGAACCTGCTCATCATCGGCTCCGACGTCCGCTCGGGGGAGAACGCGGACTACGGCGAGGCCGAGGGCGCGCGCCCCGACACCATGCTCATCGCGAGCATCAACGTGGACAACGGCGCGGCCACGCTGGTCAACCTGCCCCGCGACCTGGTCGTGGACCTGCCCGGCTGCGACGCCGTGGAGGGCTACGAGGGGATGAGCCCGCACAGCGGCATGATCAACTCGGCGATGACCTTCGGCGGAGTCGGCTGCCAGTGGCAGACCGTCGAGGAGATCACCGACGTGCACCTGGACCACTTCGTCATGATGGACTTCACCGGGTTCAAGGACATGGTGGACGCCATCGGCGGCGTGGAGATGTGCATCCCCGCGCCGGTGGAGGACCCCAAGGCGCACCTGTCGCTGGACGCCGGGACGCAGTCCCTCAGCGGTGAGGAGTCGCTGGGCTACGTGCGCTCCCGCTACGGCCAGGGCGACGGCAGCGACCTGTCCCGGATCGACCGCCAGCAGGAGTTCATGGGCGCCATGCTGCGCCAGGTGCTCAGCAGCGAGGTCATGACCAGCCCGGTGACCATCACCAACTTCCTCAGCGCCGTCACCGACTCGGTGACCACCGACGAGGAGCTGACCGTCGAGACGATGACCGACATCGCCATCTCCATGCGCGAGGTCGACCTGGAGCGCATCCAGTTCGTCACCGTGCCCAACGGCCAGCACCCCGCCGACCCCAACCGGCTGGCCATGAGCCAGCCCGCCGCCTCCGAGCTGTTCGCGGCGATCAACTCCGGCGCCTACCTGGAGGACGAGGAGTCGGAGGAGGAAGGGGAGGGCGAGGAGTCGGAGGAGGGCTCCGGCGGCGCCGAAGCCCCCGCCCCCGCCGACATCTCCGTGCAGGTCCTCAACAACACCGGTGTCACCGGCCTGGCGGGCGAGGTCCAGGGCGTCCTGCTGGGGGAGGGGTACGACGTCACCGGCGTGGGCGAACCCGTGGTGCGCTTCCCCGAGCTGACCACCGTCTACTACGCTCCGGGTGAGGCGGCCGCAGCCGAACTCCTGGCGGGTTCGCTGGAGAGCGCGGTCACCGAGGAGGTCGCCGACCTCCCGCAGACCCTGGAACTGGTCATCGGCCAGGACTGGAACGGCTTCGCCGGCGGAGGCGGCTCGTCCGGGCCCGAGGTCTCCATCACCGAGGACCTGGGCGGCACCACCGCCGCGGGGGCGCAGGAGAGCGCCTGCTGAGGGCCGGTGGCCGGAACCCGGTCACCGGTTCCGATCTGACACGGTACGTGCCGGTCCGGTACCATCCGGCCGTTACGTCCGTGTCGTCGCTCGCGCAGTACGCCGTCCCTCCGCCGACCGGACCAGCCCTTGTCCCATACCGAATCGCAGGTGCCCTTTGGCTCCCAGAAACGCGTCCTCAGCCCTGGCGGGGAAGATGAGTCTCGGCCAGTGGGTGGCGTGCGGGGCGACCGGTCTGCTCATCGCGGCCAGTCTCACCGTGTACGCGGGCTACCGCGACGTCCTCAGCATCGACACCGAGGAAGTCAACACCGACGCCTGGGGCGACCGCCCGGCCCAGGCGGAGGGCATCCACAACATCCTGCTGCTCGCCACCGACGAGCGCGCGGGTGACAACGCCGAGTACAGCGTGGCCAACGGCGTCCGCCCCGACGTGCTGGTCGTGGTGAGCATCAACGTGGACCAGGGCGGGGTGACGATGGTCAACATGCCCCGCGACCTGATGGTCCCGATGCCCGACTGCCCGGCCAACGGCGAGAACCCCGGGGTGACGGCGGGCACGGTGGACCAGCTCAACCACGCCATGACGTACGGCGGGATGGACTGCCAGGGCAACACGGTGGAGACGATCACCGACATCCACCTCGACCACATGGTGATGGTCGACTTCGCGGGCTTCCAGGACATCGTGGAGTCCATCGGCGGCGTGGAGATGTGCGTCCCCGAGCCGATCGACGACCCCAAGGCGCACATCACGCTCGACGCCGGGATGCAGACCCTCAGCGGCGAGGAGGCGCTGGGCCTGGCCCGCTCCCGGGCCAGCACGGAGCAGGGCAGCGACCTCAACCGGATCGAGAACCAGCAGCGGATGATGGGCGCCATCCTGCGCAAGGTCACCAGCGGCGAGATCATGTCCAGTCCCACCACGCTCTACGACTTCATGGGCTCGGTCACCGACAACCTGGTGACCGACGACGGGTTCACCGTGGACCAGATGACCGAGCTGGCCATCGCGATGCGCGAGGTCGACCTGAGCCGGATGCGGATGGTCACCGCCCCCGTGGTGGACTCCCCCGTCCACAGCGGGAAGCTGGACCTCCAGCAGCCCGCCGCCGACGAGCTGTTCGCCGCGGTCGCCTCCGGCGACGCCCTGCCCGAGGAGGAGGGAGGCGAAGGCGGCGGCGAGGGGTCGGAGGAGGCCGAGGAGCCCGCCGTCGAACCCGCGGACGTGTCCGTGCGGGTGCTCAACGGCACGGGCATCACCGGTCTGGCCAGCCAGGTCGGGACGCTGCTCACCGAGCAGGGGTTCAACGTCACCGGCGAGGGCGACCCGGTCGAGCGGACCCCCGCGGTCACCACGATCTACCACGGCCCCGACCAGCTCGCGCAGGCCGAGGAACTGGCCTCGGCGCTCAGCGTCGCCCAGCTGGAGGAGGTCCCCGACTTCGGCCAGGAGCTGGAGCTGGTGATGGGCGCGCAGGACTGGGACGGCCTGGCCACGAGCGGAGGGGGCTCCGGCGGCGAGGGCGGCGAGGGCGACGCCCTGGCCGGTCTAGGCGCCACCAACGCCGCCGAGGACGAGGTCAGCTGCGAGTAGCAGGGATTCCCCGGGGGTGCTCGGGGTTCCCCGGAGGCGCTAGGGCCTCCCGGAGGGCTCCAGGGCCCCGCAGGCGTCGCGCAGACGCCCGCGGGGCCCTTCGCCTTGCGGGCGGGTCCTCGTGGCTCCCACGGGACCCACACGTCTTGAGCGGGCTGGCCGGAACAGTCGCCGGTGCGTTCTCGGTGATCTTGTACTTATAGCGAGGTTCGACGGTCCAAACTCGCTATAAGTACAAGATCACCGCAGGCCAGGACCCTTGCGGCACACCAGCAACGGTTCCGGCCAGTACACATCCGCCGCCTACACGTCGCCGTCTCGTCCTCCCCCGGGCGCCGCGCGACGCTCCTCGCCGCCGGGCGCCTCTCCGCCGCGCTCCCACAGCCCCGTGAGACTCGGGGCCCCGCGGTCCCACCGCCCGCCGCTCCGGAGTACCAGAGCTCTCGCGGCGCCCCCTCACCGCTCTCCCGGAGCGCAGGGTGCCGCGCCGGGGCGCTGGGGTCCCGGCGCCGCACCGGAGCGCCGGACCCCGCACCGGGGTCGCGGCACGGGAGGCACCGGCCCGGGCACACGCGAGGGGGCCGCCGCACCACCCGGTGCGACGGCCCCCTCGTCGGACTGCGGACCCGGTCGGGTCAGCCGCCCATCTGGCCGCGCATGCCCCTGGGCATCTTGGCGTTCTTGGGCATCGGCCCCTTGGGCATCTGCATCTTGGCGGGCAGCGCCTTGAGCCGGTAGTTCAGCTCGGCGGTACCGGCCTTGTCCAGGTTGCGCGGCAGCCTGACCAGCGTGCGCTGGAGCTTGGAGACCGGCACCTGGTCCTCGCCGTTGCCCACCTTGAAGTCGTAGATGGGCGTGTCGTAGGCGACGCGGGCCACGCGCTTCTTCTCACCGGCGATCAGCGGCTTGAGGCGGCCGGGGTCGCCCTCGCCGACCAGGATCACGCCGGGGCGCCCCACCACGCGGTGCACGACGTCCATCTGCTTGTTGGCCGCCACACCCGGCTCGACCACCCAGTTGCCGCGCATGTTGTCCAGGATCGCCATGCCCGCGCCCAGGCGTCCGTCCAGCATCTTGTACTGCACGCGCTGCGCGGAGCGGGTGAAGATGATGAAGCCCACCAGGAAGGCGACCGGCAGACCGGTCAGCGGCCACAGGATCCACGACCCGGTCCAGATGCCGATGCCGACGAACACCGCGAGGATGACCAACGCCGCCGTGACCGCGAGCGGGATACTGCGCGGGCTCTGCTGGTGGACGACCTTGGCGACCATGCCGATCTGCTTGAGGCGGCCCGGCTGCTTCTCGGTGCCGTCCTTGCCTTGGGCCGTGTTCTGTGAACCCTTGGGCTTTTTCGCCATCGTGCTCTCAGGCAGCTCACGCCGACGCCGGATCGGCGGGGAAGGAGATCCCTGGGCTGCCTTGCCTCCTCTTCGCGGTCGTCCTGGGTGCGGCGCCTCGCGGCGCCACCGACGGGCGCCTGCCCTCATCAGGATATGTGCGGGTGCCCTCAGGTGAGGAACGGTGGCCAGCGGGCCACCGTTCCAGCTTGGTCACGACTCGGGCGGAAAATCCGTTACGCGTTGTTCGCCAGGGCGGCGTTCTCGGCGTCCCGCTTCTCCCGGGCCTGCTTGTACAGGCGGCCCGCCCGGTAGGAGGAGCGCACCAGCGGCCCGGACATGACACCGGCGAAGCCGATCTCCTCGGCCTCCTGGCCCAGCTCCACGAACTCCTCCGGCTTGACCCACCGGTCGATCGGGTGGTGCAGCTTGGAGGGGCGCAGGTACTGGGTGATGGTCAGCAGGTCGCACCCGGCCTCGTGCAGGTCGCGCATCGCCTCGCTGATCTCCTCACGGGTCTCGCCCATGCCCAGGATCAGGTTCGACTTGGTGACCAGGTTGTCCGCGCGCGCCTCGGTGATCACCTTGAGGGAGCGCTCGTAGCGGAAGCCCGGACGGATGCGCTTGAAGATCCGCGGCACCGTCTCGACGTTGTGCGCCAGCACCTCCGGACGCGAGCCGAACACCTCGGCCAGCTGGTCGGGGTCGGCGTTGAAGTCGGGGATGAGCAGTTCCACGCCCGTGCCCGGGTTGAGCTCGTGGATCTTGCGGACGGTCTCGGCGTACAGCCAGGCGCCGCCGTCCTCCAGGTCGTCACGGGCCACACCGGTGATGGTGGCGTAGCGCAGGCCCATGGTCTTCACGGAGTTGGCGACCTTGGTCGGCTCCATGCGGTCCAGGGCGCTGGGCTTGCCGGTGGCGATGTTGCAGAAGTCGCAGCGCCGCGTGCACTGGTCGCCGCCGATGAGGAAGGTGGCCTCGCGGTCCTCCCAGCACTCGTAGATGTTGGGGCACCCGGCCTCCTGGCAGACCGTGTGCAGGCCCTCGCTCTTGACCAGGGAGTGGAGCTCGGTGTACTCGGGCCCCATGTGCGCCTTGATCTTGATCCACGGCGGCTTCTTCTCGATGGGGGTCTCGCTGTTGCGCGCCTCCACGCGCAGCAGCCTGCGGCCCTCAGGAGCGATGGTCAACGTGAACCCGTTCCCTTCTGTGCCCCGTGCCGGGGACCCTTCCCCTCGTGGGGGCTCGGCGTCCCCGCGGGGACTGGCTCATGGTGTGGTGTGTCATCCACGCGCGGTGGCGCCGGAGAGCAGGTCCACGCCGTCGGTGTGGCGGTACTCCCGCGTGCCGAGGAGGTCCGCCAGGTGGCGTTCCATCCGGGGCCGCGCGTCGGCCACGGCCACGTCGCGCCCCAGTTCGGCGGAGAGCGAGGTGACCCCGGCGTCGGTGATCCCGCACGGGATGATCCGGTCGTACCACGACAGATCATTGTTGCAGTTCAACGCGAGCCCGTGCATCCCGACCCCGCGTGCGATCCGGCAGCCGATGGCGGCCACCTTGCGTTCGATGAGGCCGCGCCCGGGGTCGGCCTCCAGCCACACCCCGGTGCGCCCCTCCACCCGCATGCCGGTCAGGCCGTACTCCGCGACGGTGCGGATGATGGCCTCCTCCAGCATCCGGACGTAGGCGATCACGTCGACGGGGTCCTGGAGGCGGACGATGGGGTACACCGTCAGCTGGCCGGGGCCGTGCCAGGTGATCTTGCCGCCCCGGTCGATGTCCACCACGGGCGCACCGGGATCGGTGATGGGACGATCCCACCTCCCGGTGCGTTTCCCTGCGGTGTACACGGGCTCGTGTTCCAGCAACAGGACGGTGTCGGGCACCTCATCGGCGACGCGGCGCTCGTGGAGCCGCTTCTGGAGATCCCAGCCCTGGTGGTACGGGACGGGAGTGTCGCCCAGCCATGCGTAAACGAGATCACTCACACATCCAACCTTACGCCCCGGTGGACTGTGCGGGTCTGCCCAGGATGTCGGATAGCGCACGGTCCACGGTGGGCAGCGCGAAGGAATAACCGGCCTTGGTGAGGCGTTCGGGCTCGGCCCTGAGGTCGATCAGCGCGGTCTCCTCGGCGAAGTCCCCCAGCACCGCGCGCATCGCCACCGCCGGGACCGCCAGGGCGGTGGGCCGGCGCAGGACGCGGCCCAGCGCCTTGGTGAACTCGGCGTTGGTCACCGGCTCGGGCGCGCACATGTTCACCGGACCGGTGACCTCGGGGTGCTCCAGCAGGAAGCGCACGGCCCCGATCTGGTCGCGCATGGCGATCCAGCTCATGTACTGGCGCCCCGACCCCAGGCGCCCGCCCAGCCCCGCCCGGTACAGCGGCAGCAGCGTGCCCAGCATGCCGCCCGAGCGGTCCAGCACCACCGACGTGCGCATGTGCGCCACCGACAGGCCCGCCTCCTCGGCCGGGGCGGTGGCCTCCTCCCAGTCCCGGCAGACCCCGGCCAGGAAGCCGGTGCCCGGCGGGGACTCCTCGGTGGCCGCCCCGCCGCCGGTGTCGCCGTAGAAGTGCATCCCCGACGCGCTCAGCAGGCGCGGAGGAGGCGAGGACATCCCCGCCAGGGCCTGGCACAGGGTCCGGGTGCCGCGCACGCGGCTGCGCCGGATGAGGGTGCGCCGGTGCCGCGTCCACAGGGCCGGGCCGACCGGCGCCCCGGCCAGGTGCACCACGGCGTCGGCCTCGTGCAGGGCCACGGTGTCCACCCGTCCCTGTTCCGGGCGCCACTCCGCCTCCTCCACGTCCGGGTGGTGCCGCCCCCGCGGCAGGTGGCGCACCATGCGCACCACCGTGTGCCCGTCGCCGAGCAGGGACGCCTCCAGCGCCCTGCCGATGAGTCCCGTCGCCCCCGTGATAGCCACTCGCATGGTCCTGGGTCTACCCGAAGGAGGGCGATACTCGCGCGGGAAGACACACCAAAGGGACGACGGAGGACACCCGCCCGGTTTTTCTTCGGCTTTTTCCTCGAAAGAGCTGCGCGAGGGGCCCTCGGTCTTCTACTTTGAACGTGGGACAGGAACTCCGCGTCAGCGCGGAGCTACTGTGGGCGACGCGCTGTCGGGCTGACTGCCGCGTCCCCGACCACAGACCTTTGATGATGGGGATCATCAGGGGATGGTGATTGGTGGGGTAGAAAACGGGGCGGCGCCGAGAGGCGCCGCCCCGTCCACGTGTGCCACCCCTGCCGGGTCGAGGGGTCCTCGGCCGGTCAGCCCTAGCCGGGGTAGGGGCGCCGCTCCCGGGCCTCGCGCAGGGCCAGCGCCCACCACGCCAGCTGGCGCAGCATCCGCTCCACGGCGGCCTCCGCGGACGACATGTCCACCACCGGGACCCCGTCCGGGCCGAACATCGTCTGCGCGTTGTGCAGGCTGACCGTGTCGCGGATCGTGGCGGTGTGCAGCTCCGAGAAGACCGACCGCAGCTGCTCGATCGCCCGCAGGCCGCCGGACATCCCGCCGTAGGAGACGAAGCCGACCGCCTTGCCGAACCACTCCCGGCGCGCGGCATCGATGGCGCTCTTCAGCTCGCCCGGGTAGCCGTGGTTGTACTCCGGGGTCAGCACGACGTACCCGTCGGCCGCCTCCACCGTGTGCGCCGGCTCCGGGGCCATCGGGCCGCCGTGGCCGTCCTGGGGGCTGATGTCCTCCACGTCGAGGAAGTCGAACGACACGGAGGGGTCCGGGTACTTCCCGGCCCGGTCCACGAACCAGCGGGAGACGGCGGGGCCGGTGCGGCCCCGGCGGTTTCCGCCGAGGATGACCGCGATCCGAAGGTTGTCCATGTGGGTCCTTGCTTCTTTGGTGCCGTCTCGGCCCACACGGGAGCGGGCACGTCGGGCGGGCACGCGCGGACCGGCTCAGGGAGCCGCGCGGCGCACCGTCGGTTCTTAGGGGACAGGCCAACGCTAGGACCTCAACAGGTCTTGAGGTCAAATCGGACAGCAGTTTCCCCAATAAAGGACGCGCCGGGCCGGGTGCCGTCGTACGGCACCCGGCCCGGCGCGTGGTGTGGGCGGACCTTCGCGGCCCGGGCCTACAGGCCCAGGTCGTCCTCGAAGGCACCCTCCTCCAGGCGCGCCTTCACGCTCTGGAGGAAGCGCCCGGCGTCCGCGCTGTCGATCAGGCGGTGGTCGTGGGCCAGCGACAGGTACACCATCGAGCGGACCGCGATCACCTCGTCGCCCATGGCGGTGTCCTCGACCACGACGGGGCGCTTGACGACCGCGCCGGTGCCCAGGATGGCCACCTGCGGCTGGTTGATGATCGGCGTGCCGAACAGCGCGCCGGTGCAGCCGGTCTCGGCGATGGTGAACGTTCCGCCGCCCAGCTCGTCCGGGCCCAGCTGGCCGGTGTGGGCGCGCTCGGTCAGGTCCTTGAGCCTGCGCGCCAGCTCACCCAGGCCCAGCTTGCCCGCGTCCTTGACCACGGGGGCCAGCAGACCGCGCTCGGTGTCCACCGAGACGCCGAGGTTCTCCACGTCGTGGTAGGTCACCTCCTGCTTGTCGCTGTCGACCACCGCGTTGAGCTTGGGGTGGGAGCGCAGGGCCTCCACCGCGGCCAGCGCGAAGAACGGGAAGAAGTCCAGCCGCACGTCCTCGCGCTCGGTGAAGCGCTCGGCGGAGTGCTCGCGCAGGCGGGCGATCTTGGTGACGTCCACCTCGATGACCTGCGTGGTCGTGGCCGAGACGTGCAGCGACTCCACCATCCGGTCCGCGATGGACAGGCGCAGGCGGGTGAGCTTCTCGGTACGGCCGCGCAGGGAGGTGTCGGTGGCGTCCTTGCGCGGGGCCGAGGAGGGCGCGGGGGCGGCGGCGCGCGCGGCGTCGGCCTTCTGCTCCTCGGCGGCCTTGAGCACGTCCTGCTTGCGGACGCGGCCGCCCACACCGGTGCCCTTGACGCGGCTGAGGTCCACGCCGTGCTCGGAGGCGAGCTTGCGCACCAGCGGGGTCACGTACGCCTCGGTCCCGGCGTCGGTACCCGAGGCGCGGCCGGTGCCGCTGAGGGTGCCGATGTCCACGGACGGGCTCTCGCCGTCCTGGTCCCTGTCCGGGGCGGGCTTGGACTCGGCCTTCGGCTCCGGGGCGGGCTCGGGCTCGGGCTCGGCGGGCTTCGGCTCGGGCTCGGGCTCGGGCTCGGCGGGCTCGGACTCGGCCTTCTCGCCCTTGGGTTCGTCCTTGGGTTCGGCCTTGGGCTCGGCCTCGGCCGGGGCGGCGCCCTCGGAGACGGCCGGGGGCTCGTCCCCGGTGCCGCCGATGACGGCGATCTCCGCGCCGATCTCCACGGTCTCGTCCTCGTC
>ANAW01000144.1:0-4889 GCA_000340945.1 Nocardiopsis synnemataformans DSM 44143
TGAGCTGCGCACCATGCTGGAGTACAAGGCGCGGTGGTATGGGCGGGACCTGGTCGTGGTGGACCGCTTCTTTCCCTCTTCCCGGTTGTGTTCGACACCCGGGTGTGGGTACGTGCACGCGTCGTTGCCGCTGCACATACGGACGTGGACGTGCCCCCGGTGCGGCATCACTCATGACCGTGATGTGAACGCGGCGAACAATCTCCGGGCCGCCGGGCTGGCGGTTGCTGCCTGTGGAGCTGGTGTGAGACCTCAACGGGAGTCCTCCCGGACGGGGCGACTGGCGGTGAAGCAGGAAGGCCACGGGGCGACCCGTGACGAGGCTTTGGCCTCGAACCACCGGTAGGTGGTTCCGGATTCTCCTGCCTTCAGGTAGGAGAGGCAGTCAACGCAGTCCTTCCAGCAGTCGGTCCGGGCGGATGGGCAGGTCCAGGGGGCGCCAGCCGGTGGCGTCGTGCACGGCGTTGGCCACGGACGCGGCCACGCCCACCAGGGAGACCTCGCCCAGGCCGACCCCCGTGCCCGCGGCGTGCTCGAAGCCCGCCTGGTGGAAGTACACCTCGGTCTCGGGGACGTCGCCCATGCCCGGGAGCCGGTAGTCCTCCAGGTTGTCGGTGAGCACCACCCCGGTGGCCGGGTCGTGGCGGCGCTCCTCGAAGAGCGCGTACCCCACGCCCTGCACCACGGCGCCCTCGGCCTGGTTGCGGGCCAGCCGCTCGGCGTACACGCGGCCCACGGCCAGTCCCGCCCAGCAGCGGGTGGGGCGCACCCGGCCCAGCAGGGTGTCCACCTCCACCTCCATCACGTGCACGGCCCCGGTCATGCCGCGGCCCACGGCCAGGTCGTCCATGTTCGGGGTGAGTGCGCCCCGGCGGTCCCGGCCGCGCTCACCGACCACCCGCACGCCCTCGGCCGCGGCCAGCGCGTCCTTGAGGGTGTGCTCGGGGATCGGCCCCGTGGAGGGGACCCGCGGCTCGCGCTCGCGCAGCTCGGCGCGCAGCCGGTCGGCTGCGTCGGCCGCGGCGGGCCCCATCGAGGTGGTGGTGCGGCTGCCGAACGAACCGGTGCCGTGCACCGAGGAGCTGTCGCCGATCTCCACGCGCACGTCGGCGGCGGACATCCCCAGCCGCTCGGCGACCACCTCGCCCAGGACCGTGCGGATCCCGGTGCCGATGTCCTGGGTGGCCGAGCGCGCCACCACCGCGCCGTCGCGGACCGACAGCTCGACCTTCGCGCTCGGGCCCATGAGGTAGAGCCAGTTGGACGCGGCGACGCCGACCCCGCGCCGGAACCGGCCGGTGCGGGGCCCGCGCGGGCGCTCGCGCCACAGCTCCAGGGCGGCGGCCCGCTCGTACAGCGCCCGGCGCTTGGGGTTGCCGTCCCAGCGGCGGCGCAGGGACAGGGGGTCCTCGCCCAATCGGTGGGCCATCGTGTCCACGGCCTGCTCCACGGCCCACGACATCGGGGCGCCGCCGGGGGCGCGCATGGGCAGGCCCGGCGGGCGGTGGGTGACCACGTCGAAGTCGCGGGCCCGGCGCGGCGAGCGCCCGTACATCAGCAGTCCGAAGACGGCCGTGGTGGAACCCACCGACACGCCGCCGTCGCCGTGGGAGTCCACGGTCACCGCCGCCAGGTCCCCGGAGTCGTCGGCCAGCAGCGCCACCCGGGTGCGGGTTCCGGGGCGGTGCCCGGCGTCGGTGAGCTCCTCGGCGCGGTCGAAGGACACGCGTACCGGGGCGTGGGCGAGCCGGGACAGCTCGACCGCGGCCACCATGTCGACCGACAGGCCGGCCTTGGCGCCGAAGCCGCCGCCGACGTACTCGCTGAGCACGTGCACCTTCTCCGGCGCCAGCTTCCAGCGCTCGGCGGCCTTCTGGGCGATCTTGGACAGCGCCTGGGTGGACGTGCGCAGGGTCAGCGAGCCGTCGCGGTCCCAGGAGGCCACGCACACGTGGGGCTCCAGCGGGCTGTGCACCTGCACGGCGGTGGTGTACTCCTGGGCCACCAGGCGCGGGTCCCGGCGTTCGGCGGCCGCGCGCAGGCGCCGCACCGCGGTGGCGCCGCGCCAGCCGACGGTGGAGGGACCGCGCGTGTTGCCGTTCCAACGGGCCGGGATTCCGGGGCCGCCCTCGGCGTTGGAGGGGGCGGCCTGGCGCTCGGCGCGCGTGGCGTACACCTGCGGGGCGTCCCCCGCGCGCGCCTCCTCGACGTCGAGCACGGCGGGCAGGGGGTCGTAGTCCACCCGCACGGCCCGTGCGGCGGCGCGGGCCAGGGCCGCGGTGGGCGCGGACACCGCGGCGACGGGCTGGCCGACGTAGCGCACCGTGCGCTCCTCGCCCAGCAGGTCGACGAACACCGGGTGCGGGTCCACGGGCTGTCCGGGCCCGGGGCGGCGGGCGGCCGAGCTCCGCGCCCCGCCGGGGTCGACGGCGCGCACCCGCGCGTGGGCGTGGGTGGAGCGCACGATCACCCCCTCCCAGGTGCCCTCGGGGGCCAGGTCGGCGCTGAAGCGGGCCCGGCCGGTGACCTTGGCCAGGGCGTCCACGCGCGGCGGCGCCTGCTCGGGCTCGGTGTCGAACTCGCCCGCGCAGGCGGCGTCCACGGCGGCGAAGATGCCCTCGTAGGCGCCGCAGCGGCACAGGTGCCCGGCCAGGGCGTCGGCCACGCGGTCGCGGCCGGGGCGGACGTCGCCGTGCTCGGCGCGCCAGGAGTCGACGAAGGCGGAGGCCTCCACCACGAACCCGGGTGTGCAGTAGCCGCACTGGAGCCCGTCGTGGGCGGCGAAGGCGCGCTGGACGGGGTGGTCCCCGCCCAGGCCCTCCACGGTGGTGACCTCACTGCCCTCCAGCCTGTCGGCGGGCAGCAGGCACGAGGCGGTGGGCGCCCCCTCCACCAGGACGGTGCAGGCGCCGCAGACTCCGGTGCCGCAGGCGATCTTGGTGCCGGTCAGGCCCAGGCGGTCGCGGATGTGCTCGGCCGCCGTGGTGTCGGGGGAGTCGGGGGCGGGGGAGGAGACGCCGTTGACTCGAACGTTCATGGGGTGGCTTCCCTCGATACGAAGTTGACATTGTCAACTTATGGGTGCCGCCGACCGCTGTCAACGAGGTACCGCGCTCCGCACGGCCGCGCCCTCCGCCGCGGAGGGCTCCGTGGCTGCTCCGGGGGTGCGCGCCCCCGGCCGGGCCCCGGAAAAAAAGGGGAGGCCGGGCCGCCCCTTCGGCGACCCGGCCTCCCCTCCGGCGGATCCGGCTCACAAGCCCAGCGCGTGCATGGAGAAGTGGAACGCGAACACGGCCGAGAGCACCCACATCAGCCAGCCCACCTCGCGCACGCGCCCCTGGGCCGACCTGACCAGCGTGTAGGAGATGATCCCGATGCCGATACCGCTGGCGATATCGAAGGTGAACGGCATCATCGCGATGGTCAGGAAGGCCGGGATCGCCACGGCGATGTCCGACCAGTCGATCTCCCTGATGTGCATCATCATCATGGCGCCCACCAGTACCATCGCCACGGCCGCGGCCTGCGCCGGGACCACGCCGAACACCGGGGCCAGGAAGATCGCCGCGAGGAAGAGCAGCCCCGTGACCACGCTCGCCAGGCCGGTCCGGGCGCCCTCGCTCACCCCCGCCGTGGACTCCACGAACACCAGCGTCGCGGAGGAGCTGGTCAGGCCCCCGGCCACGGCGCCCGCGCCGTCGGTCACCAGGATCTGGTTGACCCGGGGCATGTGCCCGCTGGCGTCGGCGATGTCGGCCTTGGTGCCGATGGCCAGGATGGTGCCCAGGGCGTCGAAGAACCCGGCCAGCACCAGGGTGAACAGGATGACGCCCGCGGTGGTCGCACCGGCCGAGGTCCAGGCGCCGAACATGTCCACCTGGAGCAGCAGGCCGAAGTCGGGGGCCGCGAACGGGTTGCCGGGCAGCTCGGGGCTGGACCCGCCCCAGTCCCCGGCGTCCAGGCCCGCCGCGTAGTGCACGACGATCGCCAGGACCGTGGCGCCGACGATGCCGTAGAAGATCGCGCCGGGGACCCCGCGCACCAGCAGGACGCTGGCCAGCACCAGACCGCACACGAAGACCAGGATCGGCCACCCGTCGAGGTGGCCGCCGCCCCCGGCCGCGCCGATCTGGAGCAGGCCGCCGCCCTCCCCGGCGCTGACGAAGCCCGCGTTGTCCAGCCCGATGAGGGCCACGAACAGGCCGATGCCCACGCCGATGGCCATCTTGAGGTTGTGCGGCAGCGCGTTCATCACCGCGGTCCGCACGCCGGTCACGACCATGAGGATGATGGCGACGCCCTGCCACACGACCAGGCCCATCACCTCGGGCCAGGCCATCACGGGCGCGGCCTGGTAGGCCACGACCGCCATCACCCCCAGGGCGGCGGCGCAGGCGATCGGCGCCCGGCCGACCACCCCCATCATGATGGTCACCAGCCCGGCGGACAGGGCGGTCATGGTGGTCAGCTGGCCCGCGGACAGGACGTCGCCGTTCACGTCGGAGACGCCGCTGAGGATGATCGGGTTCAGGACGATGATGTAGGCCATCGCCATGAAGGTGGTCAGTCCGCCGCGGACCTCGCGCCCGAAGGTGGAGCCGCGCTCGCTGACGAAGAAGAAGCGGTCGAGCCAGGATCGAGCCGTGGGCTTCCGGGCCCCCGAGTGCGGGCCGGAGTCCTTGAGTTGGGTCATGTCCCCTCCTGGAGGGAGATGAGCATGGCGGGCATCGCCATGTGTGGGGGGTTGATTACTCTGAGTGTTCACATGAGGGTGTGCGCAGGACGGCGCTGTCCTGCCGGTGTGCACCCGCCCCGGTGTCGGGGCGCCGACGAACCCGGGGCGGGCGGTTCATGGGGGGCGGCGCGGCGGGGGGCTCCGCCGCCGCGCC
>ANAW01000145.1:0-4904 GCA_000340945.1 Nocardiopsis synnemataformans DSM 44143
GGCGCCGACGAACCCGGGGCGGGCGGTTCATGGGGGGCGGCGCGGCGGGGGACTCCGCCGCCGCGCCGCCCGTCGCGGTTACAGCTCGATGCCCACGATGTCCTCCGGGCGCACCGGCGCGTGGGTCAGGGCCCTGCCCGTGGCCGCGCGCACCGCGGCCACGACGGCCGGGGTCGAGGACAGCGTCGGCGGCTCACCGGCGCCGCGCAGCCCGTAGGGCGAGTGCGGGTCGGGGCGCTCCAGCACGTCGATCCGCATCGGCGGCGTGTCCAGGATGGTGGGGATGAGGTAGTCGGTGAACGAGGGGTTGCGGATCTCCCCGTCCTTGACCTGCACCTCCTCCATCAGCGCCAGGCCCAGGCCCTGCGTGGAGCCGCCCTGGATCTGCCCGGCCAGCTGCTGGGGGTGCAGCACCCGGCCCACGTCCTGCACCGCGTCGAGCGCGACCACCTTCACCAGGCCCAGGTCCACGTCCACGTCCACCACGGCCCGGTGCACGCACATCCCGAACTGGGTGTGCGAGGAGCCCTGCCCCAGCTTGGGGTCGAGCATCTCGGTGGGCCGGTGGTGGTACTCGCGGGTGTGCTCGACCACCGTGCCGCCGCGCGCCGACTCCCCCAGCAGGTCCGCCAGGGACACCAGCGCGCCGATCGTGGCCGAGACCAGCTTGCCGCCGTCCAGGGACAGGTCGGTGTCGGGCAGCGCCTGGGGCACGATCCCGCGCTCGCGGGCCAGCGCGAACACCTCGGCGCGCACCGACGCGCACGCGGTCATGACCGCGCCGCCGGTCATGTACGACTGCCGCGAGGCCGAGGAGGAGCCCGCCGAGCCGACCTGGGTGTCGGCGGGGGCGATGACCACCTTCTCCACGCCCAGCTCGGTCCGGGCGATCTGCCCCTTGACCGTCACCAGGCCCTGGCCGACCTCGGCCGCCGCCGTGTGCACCAGCACCACCGGCTCGCCGCCCACGACCTCCAGCCGCACCCGCGCGGTGGAGTAGTCGTCGAACCCCTCCGAGAAGCACAGGTTCTTCAGCCCCAGGCCGTAGCCCACGCCGCGCACCACGCCCTCGCCGCGCGTGGTGCCCGCCACCCCGCCCGGCAGGGTGCGCTGGTCGGCGGGGTCGGCCAGCGCGTCGCGCTCGGGCGGCATCGGCAGGGCGCGGCAGCGCTCCAGCATCTCCGCCATCGGCAGCGGCATGTCGATCTCCTGGCCCGTGATGATCCGCGAGCCCTGCGACATGGCGTTCCTGATCCGCAGGTCCACCGGGTGCATCCCCAGCTCCTCGGCGAGCCGGTCCATCTGCGACTCGTAGGCGAAGCAGGCCTGCACCGCGCCGAACCCGCGCATCGCGCCGCACGGCGGGTTGTTGGTGTACACCCCGTAGGCGTCCACCAGCACGTTCTCCACCTCGTAGGGGCCGATGCCCAGGGAGGAGGCCACACCCACCACCGCGGGGGTCGCCGACGCGTACGCGCCGCCGTCCACGATGATCTCCGCCGTCGCGTAGAGCAGCGTGCCGTCCGCGCGCGCCCCGTGCTCGTAGCGCATCCTGGCCGGGTGCCGGTGCACGTGCCCGTAGAAGGACTCCTCGCGGTTGTACACGAACTTGACCGGCCTGCCGGTGCGCAGCGCCAGCAGGGCCGCGTGGATCTGCATCGACAGGTCCTCGCGGGCGCCGAAGGCACCGCCCACCCCGGCCAGGGTCAGCCGCACCTTGTCCTCGGGCAGCCCCAGCGCCGGGGCGATCTGGCGCTGGTCCACGTGCAGCCACTGCGTGGCCACGTACAGATCCACCCCGCCGTCCTCGGCCGGGACGGCCATGCCCGACTCCGGGCCCAGGAAGGCCTGGTCCTGCATGCCGACCTCGTACTCGGAGGACACCACCGCGTGGGCCTCGGCGCGCAGCCGCTCCAGCACCTCGCCCTCGCGCCCGGCCGAGCCCGCCGCGGCGGCGAACGCGCCCGTGCGCACCGGCTGGTAGCGCAGGCGGTTGCCGCGCGGGTTGTACTCGGGGTGGTCGGGGACCGTGCCCGGCTCGTGCACCGGCGGGCAGTCGGGGTCCAGCGCGGCCCGCCGGGAGTCGCTGACCGGCTCCAGCACCGCGTAGTCCACCCGGATGCGCTCCATCGCCCGCCGGGCGGTCTCGGGGTGGTCGGCGGCCACGATCGCCACCGCCTCGCCCTTGTAGCGCACCTTGCCGAAGGCCAGCACCGGCTGGTCCTGGTACTCCAGCCCGTAGCGCTTCTGCCCGGGCACGTCCTCGTGGGTGAGCACCGCGTGCACCCCGGGCACCTTCAGCGCCTCGGTGATGTCGATGCCGCGGATCTCGGCGTGCGGGTGGGGGCTGCGCAGGGTCGCCCCCCACAGCATGTCCTCCATCCACATGTCCGAGGAGTAGGCGAACTCGCCGGTGACCTTCAGGGTCCCGTCGGGGCGGCGCGGGCTGGAGCCCACCCCGTCCCTGGTCGTGCTCGTCAGGTCCGTCACGGTACGGGTCGTCGCCGCCATCAGCGGCTCACCTCCTGGGTCAGGGCGCGGTGCGCCGCACGGCCGCGCGCGGCGGCGGTCTCGGCGGACAGGGTGCGCAGCTCACCGCGGTCGACGACGGTGCTCCCGCCGACCCAGAGCCGCTCCAGGGGCGGGGGGGGGCCGAAGACCGCCGCCACCACCGGGTCCCCGATCACGTCGTAGCCCAACCCGTCCACCCGCCACAGCGCGATGTCGGCCAGCTTGCCCACCGCCAGGGAGCCCAGTTCGGCGTCGCGGCCCAGCACCCGGGCGCCGCCCAGGGTGGCCATCTCCAGCGCCTGGCGGGCGCTGAGCGCCTTGGGGCCCCTGCGCGCGCGGGCCATCAACAGCGCCTGGTGCATCTCACCGGCCAGCGGCGTCAGCTCGCTGGAGGCCGGGCCGTCCACGCCCAGGCCCACCGGCACGCCCGCCTCCAGCAGCTCGGGGACCCGACAGATCCCCGCGCCCAGGCGGGCGTTGGAGGTGGGGCAGTGCGCCACCCCGGTGCCCGTGGCCGCGATCCGCCCGATCGCCGCGTCCGACAGGTGCACGGCGTGCGCGAACCACACGTCCGCGCCCAGCCAGCCGAGCTTCTCGGCGTACTCCACGGGGGTGCACCCGAACTCGGCCAGGCACTGCTCCTCCTCGTCGAGCGTCTCGGCCAGGTGGGTGTGCAGCCGCACCCCCCGGTCCCGGGCCAGCGCCGCGCTCTCCACCATCAGCTCGCGCGAGACCGAGAACGGCGAGCACGGGGCCACCGCCACCCGCGTCATCGCCTCGGGCGCGGTGTCGTGGTAGGCGTCGATGGCCTCGGCGGTGCCCGCCAGGGCCCGCTCCAGCGACTCCACCACGGCGTCCGGCGGCAGCCCGCCCTGGCTCTTGCCCCGGTCCATCGACCCGCGGGCCAGGTCCAGGCGCACGCCCACCTCGCGGGCGGCCTCCACCTCGGCGGCCACGATGTCGCCGCGGCCCGAGGGGTAGACGTAGTGGTGGTCGGAGGCGGTCGTGCACCCCGACAGCGCCAGGTGGGCCAGACCGGCCGAGGTCGTCCCCGACACCACGCCGGCGTCCAGGCGGCCCCAGATCTCGTAGGAGCCCACCAGCCACTCGAAGAGCGTGCCGTCGGCGAACAGCCCCTGCGTCGCCCACTGGTAGAGGTGGTTGTGCGTGTTGACCAGGCCCGGCGTGACCAGGCACCCGCGCCCGTCCACGCGTTCGAGGCCCTCGGCCCCTGTGGCCGGTCCCGCGCCCACCGCGGCGATGCGCCCTTCGCGCACCACCACGTGGCCGTCGGCGTACTCCGCGCCGTCCACGGTCACCACGTGGGCGCCCTCGACGACGAACCCGTTCCCGTCCACCGCGCTCACGACCCGCTCCCGACCCGCCGCGAGGCGGCCAGGCGCACCGCGTCGAGGATCTTCTCGTACCCGGTGCACCGGCACAGGTTGCCCGCCAGCGCCTCGCGGATCTCGGCGTCCTCCGGCGCGGGCAGCCCCGCGCCCACCGTGCGCTCCAGCAGGTCGTCGGTCTGCACCAGCAGGCCCGGCGTGCAGAACCCGCACTGCACCGCGCCGGCCTCCACGAAGGCCTCCTGCACCGTGCCCAGCTCGCGCTCGGCGCCCTCGCCCCCGCCCTCGGTCAGGCCCTCCACGGTGCGCACCTCGCGCCCCTGCGCCTGCCCGGCGGCGATCATGCACGAGCACGCCGTCACGCCGTCGAAGTAGACCGTGCACGAGCCGCACTCGCCCTGCTCGCAGGCGTTCTTGCTGCCCGGCAGCCCCAGCCGCTCGCGCAGCACGTACAGCAGGCTCTCGCCCGCCCACACGTCGTCGGCGGTGACGTCCTCGCCGTTGACCCTGAAACTCACGCGCATCGCGTGGCTCCCTTCCGGTAGTCGGTGACCGACCAGCTCAGTGCGCGGCGCGCCATCACCGAGAGCGCGTGCCTGCGGTACTCGGCGCTGCCCCGCTGGTCGTCGATGGGGCGGGCGGCCGCGGCCACCAGTTCGCCGAACCTGCGCACGACCGGCTCCGCGAGCGGGCGGCCGTCCTCCCAGTCGAACTCCGCCGCCAGGAACTCCTCGGCGGCCTCCGCGCGCAGCGGCGTGGGACCGGCCGAGCCCACCCCCGTCCCCACGGCACGGCGCCCGGTGTCCAGGGCCAGCGAGAAGGAGGTCACCGCGATGACCATCGCGTTGCGCGTGCCGATCTTGGCGAACTGCTGGGGGCCCGTCGGCTCGGGCAGCAGCACCGCCGTGATCAGCTCGTCGGCCTGCCGCGCGGTCGTGCGCAGCGACAGGTAGAACTCGCGGGCGGGCACCCGCCGCCTGCCCCGCACCGACGCCAGTTCGACCACCGCGTCGGTGGCCAGCAGCGGCGGGGGGGGCTCCCCCG
>ANAW01000146.1:0-5250 GCA_000340945.1 Nocardiopsis synnemataformans DSM 44143
GCCAGTTCGACCACCGCGTCGGTGGCCAGCAGCGGCGGGTGGGACTCCCCGGCGGGCGAGGCGCCGCCCAGGTTGCCGCCCACGGTGCCGCGGTTGCGGATCTGCGGGGAGGCCACCGAACGCGAGGCCCTGGCCAGGGCCGGGGCCCGCTCCGACAGGTGCTCGATCACCGCGGTGTAGGGCACGCCCGCGCCCAGGCGGGTGTGCTCCCCGTCCGGCCCGAACTCGGCCAGTTCCGGGATCCGGGTCAGGTCGATCAGGGCGGGCGGCCGCCTCTTGTCGAAGTTGAGCTCCACCATCACGTCGGTGCCGCCCATGATGGGCACCGCCTCGGGCAGGGCGCTCTTCGCCTCAAGGGCCTCCTCCAGTGTGGAGGGGCTCAGGAACTCCATGCTCGGTCCTCTTGTCGCCATGGTCGTGCCGCCGCTCACTCGCGGCCTGGCGCGGTCTGTCGGTCGCGTCTTCCCTGGTGGGTCTCGTCGATGTTGTGAAGTACACCACTGGGAACGCGGTCACTACCAGCAAGTGATGACATGAAGTGTTCGCGGAACGAACGGTTATCGTTGGGCGTTTCCTACAAGTGGCGTCACCGGAGTAAGGTTCGCCGCCATACCACCCGGGGCGCCCGCCGCCCACACGAGCGACAGAGGGACGTTCATGCGGATCAGCGAGCTGCTCGCGGTCACACGGCTGCACCTGAGATTCCTGTCGGGGGCCGAGCACGCGCACCGCACCCTGCGGTGGGCCTACACCACCGACCTGCTCGAACCCGCACGCTACCTGCGCGGCGGCGAGTTCGTCCTCACCGGGATGATGTGGCGCACCCGCCCCGAGGACTCGCGCACCTTCGTGGCCTCCGTCGCCGGGGCCGGGGCCGTCGCCGTCGGCGCGGGCACCGCCCTGGGTGAGGTCCCCGCCGACCTGGTGGAGGCCTGCCGGGCCCACGACCTGCCCCTGGTGGAGGTGCCCCCGGAGACCTCCTTCGGCGCGGTCACCGAGGAGGTGCTGCGCTCCCTCACCCAGCACCGCTTCACCAGCATCGCCGAGACCCGCGACCGCCACCGCCGCCTCCTGGCCGACGTCGCCGCCGGGGCCGACTTCCCCCGGGCCTTCGCCGAGGCCGCCGGGCAGACCGGACGGGCCGCCTGGGTCCTGTCCTGCACCGGCCGCCACATCGCCGCCTCCGGAGGGCCCCTGCCCGAGGACGAGCGCGAGTGGATCGCCGCCCGCGCCCTGACCGCCCCGACCCTGCCGCACACCGTCCGCACGCCCCAGCGGGAGGACCGCGCCCTCACGCTCCTGCCCGTCCAGGCCCGCGAGTCCCACCCCCTGGCCACCTGGCTGGTGGTCTGCGAGGGCGACCACGGATCCTGGACCGAGGAGGAGCACGAGTCGGTGGCCGAACTCGTCTCCATCGCCGGGCTCGCCCGCAGCCGCGCCGAGGAGCGCGCCCTGACCGACGCCCGCCACCTGGAGGGGCTGCCCCGGCTGCTGGCCGCACAGCGCTTCGACGAGGTCACCGAACTCCTGCGCGGCACCGACCCGGTCAGCGGCCAGGGCAGCCACGTCGTGGTCAGCGCCGTCATGCTGCCCGAACCCCGGGTGCCCGACCTGGCCCGGCGCGTGCTCGCCGAACTGGTCGCCGACCGCCCCGGCGCCGTCGTCACCGGCGACGAGGACGCCCTGGCCGTCGTCCCGGTGGCCGGGACCGACGCCCGCGCCCGCGCCGAGGACGTCCGCGCCGCGCTGCTGCACCGCGCCCGCGTCCTGGAGGGCGGCCTGCTCGACCACCGGCTCGCCATCGGCCTCAGCTCGGCCGTGCGGGGCGTGCCCGACCTGCGCGGCGCCGCCGTGGAGGCCCGCCACGCCCGCCGCCTGGCCGAGCTGCGCGGCGGCCGGTCCCGGGTGATCGCCGGGGCCGAGATCGACTCCCACGAGCTGCTGCTGGCCTCGGTCCCCGAGGAGGTGCAGTCCTCCTACCGCGAGCGGCTGCTGGGCCCGCTGCTGGCCTACGACCGCGACCACCGCTCGGAGCTGGTGCAGACGCTGGAGCAGTTCCTGGCCCACTCGGGTTCCTGGCAGCGCTGCGCCGCCACCATGCACGTGCACGTCAACACGCTGCGGTACCGGATCGGCCGCGTGGAGGAGCTGACCGGCCGGGACCTGAGCAGCCTGGAGCACCGGGTGGACCTGTTCCTGGCGCTCAAGCTCCGGGACTGAGGCCCCCCGGGGGAGGGACGCAGGGGGAGGGGAGCGGCCCGCGCCGGGGTGAGGGCGCGCCGGAGCGCGCGTGTCACAGGGCAGCGCTAGGGTGCTCGCGATGAGTACCGACCTCCTTCTCCCCGAGACCACCGGCGCCGACCTGTCCGGCGCCGACCTGCGCGACCAGCTGGCCCGGCCCCTGGACGCGCCGCGCGTGTTCACCCGCTGCGACCTGACCGAGGCGGACCTGCGCGACGCCGACCTGGTCGACGCCGTCTTCCGCGACTGCCGCCTGGACGGGGCCCGCCTGGAGCGGGCCGTCCTGGAGGGCGCGGTGTTCACCGGCGGCAGCGCCTCGGGGGCGGTGTTCTCGCACGCCGAGTGCACCGAGACCAGGTTCGAGCGGGTGGACCTGGCCAACACGCGCTGGCAGGGCGCCCTGCTCACCGACACCGCCTTCAGCGGCTGCCGGATGACCGGGGCCGGGCTGAACTCGCTGCGCGGGATCGGCTACACCTTCACGCACTGCAACCTCATGCTGGCCCGCTGCAAGGGCCTGGTACTGCGCGGGCAGACCCTGGAGGGGATGCGCATGGACGAGGCCGACCTGGCCAGCGCGGACCTGCGCGAGACGGTGTGGACGGAGTCGCGGCTGCGCGGCGCCAACCTGGTCAACGTCAAGCTGACGGGGGCCGACCTGCGCGGCGCCGACCTGGGGGAGCCCACCCTGGAGCAGGCCGGGTACCTGCGGGGGGCCAGCATCAGCCCCGCGCAGGCGGGCACCATCCTGGCGGCCCTGGGCATCACCGTCGTGGACTAGGACGCTGACCCGAGGATTCTGACCTCCCGTGATCTTGTACTTATAGCGAGGTTCGGGGCTCCAACCTCGCTATAAGTACAAGATCACGGGGAAAGGGCCCCGCCGAGTTTTTGAATCTACGTCGTAAAGGTGCCAGTTCTCCACAATCATTTTGATGAGGGGAGTAAAAGCAGAAACGACAATCAAAGATTGCAGTACAGCCGACGCAAAGCCAGCGCCACCTGCAGGCGCAACCGTCCCGACACCTCGCGCACCGGCCAGCCCAGCAGGCGTTCGGCCCGTTCGACGCTCTCCTGGAGGGTGGAGTGGTGCTGGCCCCCCATCCGGGCCGCCGCCCGCAGGCTGGGGGAGGAGGCCACCGCGTCCAGGGCCGCCAGCAGCGGCGCGGCCTCGCGTGCCACCCGCTCCAGGGCCGCGACGTCCGGCACGGGTTCGCTCCCGGGCCGCACGGTGTCGGCCAGGAGCAGCAGCCCGCCCAGCTCCTCGGCGAAGACCACCCGCGGACCCGGGTCGGCCCCCGTGCCCCGCGCGGTGAAGCGCAGCGCCCGGCGGGCGTCGTGCCAGGAGGAGGGCAGGGCCAGCGCCTCCACGGCCGGTCCCACCCCGGCCCGCCGTTCGCCGGGGGGCTCGGCGGCGGCCAGGACGCGGACGCCGCCGCCGTGGTCGGCCACCGCGCGGGCCGGGGAACCCGGGTTGATCCCGAAGCGGCGGGCGGCCCGGGCGCGCTGCTCCTCGGGCAGGCCGGGGTCGATCAGGGCCTGGACCAGGGCGGCGCGTCCGCCCGCCGCGGGCGGGGTGTGTTCGAGCCGGGCGCGGACGGCGGCGGCCGCGCGTTCGAGGACCATCGCCTCCACCGGGCCGGGGTCGGCGGTGGCGCGTTCCAGCCACAGCACGCCGCCGCCGACCCGGACCGAGCACCAGGAGGGGTCGGGGGCGGCGGCGGTGCGTCGGACCTCTCCTGCCGGGTCGATCCGTAGGGTGAGGCCGCGTCCGGGGTGGGCGAACCCGGCGGGGACGCCGGTCAGGACGGCGGCGCCGCGGACGACGGGTTCGATTCCGGCTCCGGTGAGTTCGTCGAAGTAGGCGATCACCTTGACGGCGGCGCCCGCTTCGGGGTCCAGTGCCGAGATCCTGCCCAGGAGCTCTCTCATGTCTTTATGGTGCCCGGGTTCAGGCCCCGGTGATCCGGCGCAGCCAGGGCAGGCGCGGGGCGTTGGCGCTGCGGCTGAGGGCGGCCTGGGGGGCGATGCCGTCGAAGCCGTGGAAGCCGCCGGGCCACACGTGCAGTTCGGCTGATCCGCCCGCCCGCCAGATGCGGGAGGCGTAGTCGACGACCTCGTCGCGGAAGGTCTCGGCGGAGCCCACGTCCAGGAAGGCGGGCGGTAGGCCGGACAGGTCCTCGGCGCGGGCGGGGGCGGCGTAGGGGGAGACGTCGGGGCCGCCCGCGTGGGGGCCGAGCAGGGCGCCCCATCCGGTGGCGTTGGAGGTGCGGTCCCATACGCCGGTTCCGGCCATCTGGTGGGAGGAGGCGGAGTCGTTGCGGTCGTCGAGCATGGGGCACAGGAGCAGTTGTCCCTGGAGGGCGGGGCCGCCGCGGTCGCGGGCGAGCAGGGTGGTGGCGGCGGCGAGTCCGCCGCCCGCGCTGCCTCCGCCGATGACGATGCGGGCGGGGTCCAGGCCGAGGTCGGCGGCGTTGTCGGTGATCCAGGTCAGGCCCGCGTAGCAGTCCTCGACGGGGGCGGGGTGGGGGTGTTCGGGGGCGAGGCGGTAGTCGACCGAGACGAGGGCGAGGTCGAGTTCGCGGGCGGTGTGGAGGAGGCCGGGGATCTCGGGGCCGCGGTGGGTGCCCGCGATCATGCCGCCTCCGTGGATCCAGTAGAGGGCGCCCACGGGTGTGGTGGCGCGGGTGGGGTGCCAGTGGAGGAGGGGGACGGGGGTGTGGTCGTGGCCGGGGGCGTGGTGTGCGGTTTCGGTGTAGTCGGGGTGGAGGGTGGTGTCGGCGGGGAGGAGGTGGGCTCGCCGTTGGCGTAGGGCGGGGATCATGTCGGGGGTGATGGAGGGGGTGATCTCGTCGCCGAGGAGGGTCAGGGCGGCGGCGAGTTCGGGGTCGAGTGCGGGGCGGGGCGGGGTGGTCACGGCGGCCTCCGGGAGTGGTGTGTCGTGCGTCACCATTGTCGGGGGCGGGTGCGTGCGCGGGGCAGTGCCGTGTGGCGGGGGGGGGGCGCCCC
>ANAW01000147.1:0-23916 GCA_000340945.1 Nocardiopsis synnemataformans DSM 44143
GCCCTCCGGCCGCCCCGGCCGTTCCCGGGTGTGAGGGGTTCTGCTCGCCGGGGCGGCCGGTGGCGGTGGCGGTTACGCGCCCAGGGCCTCGGCGATGATCACCGGCACCAGGGGCAGGGCGTGGTCGCCGTCCTCGAGGGCCCAGACGCATTCCTGGAGGACGCGGACGAGGGTCCAGGCGCGTGCGCGGTCGCGGGGGAGGCGGGCGGCCTCGGAGACCAGGTCGAGGCGGCGGCGGGTCTCCTTGCGGGGGTCGCCGGTGGCGAGGGCTTCGTCCCAGCGGTTGTGCAGGGTGGGGAAGAGGTCGAAGCCGGGGTCTCCGGCGAGGGGTTTGGGGTCGATGGCGAGCCAGGGTTCGCGGTCGGTGCCGGGCAGTGGGGCGAGGACGTTCTGGAAGTGCAGGTCCCAGTGCAGGAGCCGGTCTCCGGCTTCGGGGGCCATCTCGCGGGCGCGGGCGGTGAGCGCGCTCATGCGGTCGCGTTCGTGTGCGGTGCGCAGGCGCGGGGCCAGGAGGCGGGCCCGGGTGACCATGGCACGGGTGGTGTCGGCCAGGGTGCGCATGCCCTGTGGCGCCTGGTGTGAGGTGAGGCGGGCCAGGAGGGCGCCGATGGTGGTGAGGGCGTCGTCGATGGGGACGGTGTCGAGTGTGCGTGTGGGGTCGAGGGGTTCGAGGAGCATGGCGCCGGTGTCGGGGTCGTGCTGGAGGAGGCGTACGGCGCCGTCGCCGGCCCAGGTGCGCAGGGCGTGGGGTTCGCCTTCGCTCTCGGCGTCCACGGGTTGGATCTTGAGCATGGCGGTGGTGGCGTCGGGGCGTCGTACGGGGACGACGAGGGCGACCATGCCGTGCATGGGTGTTCCGGTGGGCTGGAGGTTCCAGTGCCGGAGTTGGTGTTGGGTGAGTGCGGGCAGCCCCTGGGTCCACTCGGGGCCGAAGAAGCGGTCCAGGAGGGGTGCGAGGGCCTCGGGGACGCGGATCCGGGGAGTGTCGTCGTGCATGTGGTGTCGTCCTTCGTCGTCTTGTGATGGCTGGTGACGAAGGGCACCTGGGGGACCACGGGTCTAACGCATACCGAACACCTCGTCGTTGTCGTTCCGGGGTTCGACGTTAGCGGGTGTGGGGGTTGTGGCGCATCTGGTTGGGGTGTGTCGCCGGGCGGTCGTCGGCCGCGACGCCGTCCGGGGTGGTCGGGTTGTTCGTGCTGGTCTTGTGCTTCTACCGCGTCGGGGGGCGTGGGGGTCTGCGGGACAGGGTCTGGACCATGGCGTTGAGTGCCGGTTTGGGTGCGTAGGAGTCGTCGAAGGGCAGTGCGGC
Organism: Nocardiopsis synnemataformans DSM 44143; assembly: GCA_000340945.1. Lineage (GTDB taxonomy): Bacteria > Actinomycetota > Actinomycetes > Streptosporangiales > Streptosporangiaceae > Nocardiopsis > Nocardiopsis synnemataformans. The sequence goes on from ANAW01000147.1 coordinate 1,313, forward strand.
GGTGTAGCCGGGGAACCATTCGGGGATCCAGGAGTGCTGGTCGCTGACGCCCCACACCGACACGCGTACGCAGCGGGGCACGTCCAGGCAGGCCTGGACGACCTGTGCGTACTCGCGGGCCTGGTCCTGGAGGGCGCCTTCGGGGACGGGTTCGGGGATGCGCACGTCCAGTTCGCTGATGCTGACCTCCAGGCCCAGGTCGGTGAAGCGGCGCAGTTGTTGGGCGAGGTCGTCGGGGACGTGGCCGTGGATGAAGTGGCTCTGGAAGCCGATGCCGTGCAGGGGGACGCCGCGTTCCAGCAGGGTGGTGACCAGTTGGTACAGGGCGTCGGTCTTGGGGCCGCCGCCCTCGATGCCGAACTCGTTGATGTAGAGGCGGGCCTGGGGGTCGATCTCGTGGGCCATGGTCAGGGCCTGGGCGATGTAGTCCCGGCCCAGGACCTGGTACCACAGGTTCTGTCGCAGGCGGGGGCCGCTGTCCTCGAAGGGTTCGTTGATGATGTCCCAGGAGGTGACGCGTCCCTGGTAGCGGCCCATGAGGGCCTGCATGTGCTCGCGCATGACCTGGCGCAGTTCGTCGGGGGTCCAGGTGCCCTGGGCGAGCCAGGCGGGTTGTTGGTTGTGCCAGAGCAGGGTGTGGCCGTGTACGTGGAGGCCGTTGCGTTCGGCGAAGCCGACGACGGTGTCGGGGCCGCTCCAGTCGAAGGTGTGGCGTTGGGGTTGGACGTACTCCCATTTCATGGTGTTCTCGGCGGTGAGGGAGGTGTAGTGCTCGGTGACCACCGACCGGTACTCGCGGTCGTGTACGAGGGGGTTGACGGCCACCGCGACGCCCAGGTCGATGTCGCTCTGGCGGGCGAGTCGGGGGAGTTGGCCGGCGCTGGCGGGTTCTGGTTGGGCGGGCAGGGTGAGGGCCAGGATCGCGGTGATGAGGAAGATGACCGTGCACAGGGCGGCCGCGGTCAGCAGGGCTCCGCGCCCGCGGGTGAGCGAGCGCCATGGGGTGGAGGCCGTGCTGCGCATCTGGTCGGCTCCCGCCTTCTACCGGGTGCCCGTGGTGACGGGGAAGGCCGACAGGGAGCGTACGACGGTGGTGGGGCGGCGGGTGGGTCGGGCGGTGGGCCGCAGGTGCGGGAGGCGTTCGGCCAGGGCTCGTAGGGCGATGCGGCCCTCCAGGCGGGCCAGGGGTGCGCCCAGGCAGTAGTGGACGCCGCTGGAGAAGGAGAGGTGGTCGGCGGCGTCGGGGCGGGTGATGTCGAAGCGGTCGGGGTCGGTGAAGCGTGCGGGGTCGCGGTTGGCGGATCCGATGAGGCACATGGCGTAGCCGCCGCGGTGCAGGGGTTGGTTCTGGACGGTGGTGTCGGTGTGGACCCAGCGGCTGGTCATCTGTACGGGTGAGTCGAAGCGCAGGGTCTCCTCCACGGCGCCCGGGGCCAGGGCGGGGTCGGCGACCAGGCGTTCCCACTGTTGGCGGTGGCGCAGCAGGGCCATCACCCCGTTCCCGATCAGGTTCACGGTGGTCTCGAATCCGGCGATCAGCAGCAGGCGGCACATCGTGCGCAGTTCGGCCGCGGTGAGGTGTCCGCCGTCGGCCTGGGTCACCAGGGTGGAGACGACGTCATCGCGGGGGTCGGTGCGGCGCTGTTGCATGAGCCGGGTGAACAGCAGGTCCAATTGTGCCGTGGCCTGGTGGATGCGGCGCAGGTGACTCGCCGAGCGGGCTCCGTCCAGGGCGCTGCCGATGGCCTGGCCGATGCGGACGAACTCGGCGTCCTCGGAGGCGGGGACGCCGAGCAGGCGGCTGATGACGGCGATGGGCAGGGGTTGGGCGAAGTCGCGCATGAGGTCGAAGCGGCCCTTGGCGGTGGCCCTGTCCAGGAGTTCGTGGGTGATCTTGGTGATCTCGGTTTCGTACTCGCCCATGCGGCGGGGGCTGAAGGCGGGGCGGGCGAGTGCGCGCAGGCGGGTGTGTTCGGGCGGGTCCTGCATGAGGAAGGACAGGTCCAGGACGTCGAACTGCTGGGGCGGTGTGGTGCCGTCGGGGGGTTGGACGCCGAACTCGCGTCCGCGCAGCAGGGCGCTGACGGCTTGGTAGGTGTTGGCGGTGCGGAAGCCGAGTTTGCTGGTGGCGAAGGGGCCTTGGGCGCGCAGGCGCTGGTAGTTGGGGTAGGGGTTGTCGCGCCAGGGGTAGTGCAGGAGTCTGCTGGGGTGGTCGCCGGTCTGGGCGGCGGTCCAGGAGGCCGCGTGGGCCAGGCGCAGGTGGGCGTCGATGCGCAGGGCGTCGGGGATCTGCATGGTGTGTTCTCCTGTCGCGTGCTTTTTCGACCCTAGGCGGGTGGGGGGTGCCTGGTCATGCGGGTTGGTGACTTGGCCGTGTGCGGTCAGGGGGGAACTTTGCGGGGTGGTTCGTCGTTGGGGTGCGGCGTTGGTGTGTGCCAGGTCAGGGCCTGGTCCGGGGGTTGGGTGGGGGCGCGGGGGCGTGCGGGGGCACACGCCGGGGTTTGTGGGGGGAGGCCGGGGGGTGTGCCCGCCGATAGGTTGGGGGCAGGCGTCTTTCCGGCGGGTGCGCGGGCACCGGGGGAGGCGGTGGTCATCCTCTGGCACCCGGGGGTGGCGGAACGTCGTGTGTGGAGGCTGTAGTGTCCCTTAGGCTCGATCCCAGTGACCCGGAACGTATCGGCCGGTATCGGCTGATCGGCCGCTTGGGCTCTGGCGGCATGGGCCAGGTGTTCTTCGGCCGCTCCGCCGGGGGGCGGGCCGTGGCCGTCAAGCGCATCCATCCGCACATGGCCGCCGACGCCTCCTTCCGGGAGCGTTTCGCCCGTGAGGTCAACGCCGCCCGTCAGGTCAGCGGTGCGTTCACGGCGCCGGTCATCGACGCGGGCCCCGATGACGAGGTGCCGTGGCTGGTCACCTCCTATGTGCCCTCCCTGCCGTTGGACACGGCGGTGCACGACCACGGCCGGTTGCCGGAGGCGAGTGTGCGGGTGCTGGCGGCCAGTCTGGCCGAGGCGCTGGCCGACATCCACCGGGTGGGTCTGATCCACCGTGACCTCAAGCCCGGCAACGTGTTGTTGGCCGAGGACGGGCCGCGGGTGATCGACTTCGGTATCGCCCGTGCCACCGACGGTACGGCGGCCACGCAGTCGGTGATCGGCACGCCGGGGTTCATGAGTCCGGAGCAGGTGCAGGGGGAGGCGCTGACTCCGGCCAGTGACCTGTTCGCCTACGGTGCGGTGCTGGCCTACGCGGCGGCGGGCACGGGTCCCTTCGGTGAGGGCAGTATGCCCACCATGGTCATGCGCATCATCAGTCGTGAGCCGGATCTGTCGGGTGTGCCCGAGTCCCTGCGTCACCTGGTGGCCGCGTGTTTGTCCAAGGATCCTCAGGGGCGTCCGGGTCCGGGGGAGATCTTGGACTACCTGGGTGATGTGGCCACGGGTCCGACCTGGTTGCCTGCTGCGGTGATGCGGGGGGTGCAGGAGCAGGTGGCCAGGGTCAACGGGGCGTTGGCGGCCGCGGCCGGGGACGCGCGCGCCACGGGTCAGCACCAGCGCACCGAGGTGTTGGGCCAGGGCGGTGCCGCCGCCGCGGGGGCCGCGGCCGGGGCGGGTGTGCTGGGTGAGGAGGCGGCCACCCGGGTCACGCCGCAGGTGCCGGGGCACGAGGGCGGTGCGACCTCGGTGCTGGGCGAGCAGCAGCAGGGGTACGGGGCCACGGCCCGCTTCCCGGGGGCGCAGCAGGTTCCGCCGACCGCCCAGTACGGTCAGGGCGCCACGGCCTACGGCCAGGAGGGGACCGCCCACGGTCGGGGCGGCGCGCCTTACGGGCGGGAGGAGGCCTCGGGTCACCGGCAGCCGGAGCGGCCCAGTCAGGAGGAGGCCTACGCCGACCTGTACGGCGGGCGGCGTGAGCCGGTGGCCGATGCGCGCCGCCAGCAGGAGCAGTTGCGTCAGCAGGAGGAGCAGCGCCAGCGGCGGATGGAGGAGCAGCGCCACCAGGAGGAGCAGCGCAGGCGGGTGGAGGAGCAGCAGCGCCAGCAGCAGGAGCAGCGGCTGGAGCACCGTCGCCGTCAGGAGGCCGAGCGCGCCCACCGTGAGCGTGTGCGGGCCGAGCAGGAGGCCGCGCGCCGGGCCCAGACCCAGGCGCGCCACGCCGACCAGCCGGGCCTGTGGGGTTTCGTGAAGTTGTTGCCGCTGCTGATCATTCCGCTGATCCAGGTGCCGCTGGGGTACGGGGCGGCGCTGGCGTGGGCGTGGTTCACCACCGGGACCGAGGTGTGGACGGGTGCGCCCTACGTCTTCGAGCCTTTTCGGTGGGAGTCCTTCTGGCACGCGATGATGCTGGGGTACTTCATCCTCAACAACCTGGTGTCGTTGGAGTACCTGGTGAGGTCGCTGCGTACGTCCTTCGTCACCGGTGCGGTGTTGGCGTTGGGGGCGGTCGCGGCGACCAACGGTCTGCTGTACAGCTTCGGTTTCTGGGGTTGAGTCCTGCCCGGGGGTGTGGTCTCAGGCGGATGAGGGGGCCGGGGCGCGGCGGATCTCGGTCACCCGGTGGTGTACGGGGCGGCTGGGGGTGAGGGCTGAGCAGGTGGCCGGGCACTCGGGTCCCTGTTCGGTGGTCACCGAGACCGTGTACAGGCCGCCGTCGTGGCCCAGGGTGACGCGGACCCCGTCTGGGCCGTGCTGTTCGTCCAGGTGGGTGATCGCGTCCACGCCGGTGGTGCCCAGGCGGGTGCGCAGTGCGGCTTCGGCGGCCTGGACGGCGCTGGAGTCGCTGCAGCGGCCCCGGTAGTTGTGGGGCAGGAGGAGGCCGCGTTCGAAGGCGTCGACGGTGCGTACGGCTGATGCGGGGTCCAGGCGGCCGAAGTAGACGCCGTGGGGGAGGGCGACCAGGTTGGCGGCGAAGCGGTCGCCGCCCACGTGCGTGGTCTCCCACACCTGGGCTGGGCCGTCGGCGAGGGCGGCGGCCACGGGGCGGCCCAGGACCGCGCAGCAGGGGTCCTTCTTGGCGTGGGTGCACACCAGGTAGAGGGTGTGGTCGACGGGGGTGCCGAAGGCGGGCGGGTGGGGGCGTTCGGCGGCGGTGAGGTCGTATGCCAGCAGTTGGGCCGGGTCGGTGAAGTCGATGCGGCGCACCCAGGGGTGGGTGCGGCTGACGTGGGCGAGGTAGGCCCGTCGGGTGGCGGGTTGGGTGCGTGTGTGGTCGCCGGGGCGTTTGATGAGCTGGGGTTTGACGTCGTGGCCCGCGATGTGTTGGGCCAGGCGCGAGACGGTGGCGGGGTCCAGGCCGGGGCTGGTGAAGGCGGGGTTGCGCCAGGGGCCGTTGTGTTCGATGAGCAGCCAGCCGGTGGTGCGTCCGGCTGTTCCGGCGATCTGTTCCCCGGTGTAGCGGGCCAGGGCCGAGCAGCCCCGGCTGCCGTCGGGGGCGGTGGGAAGCCGCACGGGTGGTGTCCAATCGGGATGGGTGTGGCGGGCAGGCGAGAGGGGCGCCGACCGGGGGTGGGTCGTGCACCGAGGGTGTCGCGAAGGTTAGGTTAGCCTATCCATCCCGTGGGGGTGTGTGGTCCGCGCGGGCGGCGTCGGGCGGGGGCCTGCGACCGCGTTCGCTTCGACTCTCCACTGTTGACAGCCGGACGAGGCCTGTCCCAGGATGAGGCGCCGAGGGCGGGTCCCGCGGTCCGGGTTCCGTCCTGATCCGGACCGCGGTCCCGTCCTCGGCCCGCGTGGTCGGCGCTACACCCGGGGCAGGCCGGTGTAGTTCTGGGCGAGCTGGGTGGCGGCCGCGCGCGAGGAGGCCAGGAACTCCAGGTGCGCGAGCTGGAGGCGGTGGTCGAAGGCGTCGCCGTGGGTGTGCAGCAGGGTGGTCATCCAGGAGGAGAAGTGCTGGGCCCGCCAGACCCGGCGCAGCGCGGTGTCGGAGTAGGCCTGGAGGGGGCCGCTCTGGCCGCGGGTGTACCAGGCGCGCAGGCCCTGGGCGAGCAGGGCCACGTCGTGCAGCGCCAGGTTCAGGCCCTTGGCTCCGGTGGGCGGGACGATGTGCGCGGCGTCCCCGGCCAGGTAGAGGCGTCCGTGGCTCATGGGTTCGGTGACGAAGCTGCGCATGGGGGTCAGGCTCTTGGCGGTGAGCGGGCCGCGCCGCAGTTCCCAGCCGGGGACGGCCATGCGCCGGGCCAGTTCGTCCCACACCCGGTCCTGGGGCCAGTCGTCGGGGTCGGTGTCGTTGGGTACCTGGAGGTAGAGGCGGCTCACCTGGGGTGAGCGCATGCTGTGCAGTGCGAACCCGCGTTCGTGGCGGGCGTAGACGAGTTCCTCGCAGGAGGGGGCCACGTCGGCGAGCACGCCCAGCCAGCTGAAGGGGTGGAGGCGGTCGAAGGTGGAGACGGCCTCGGGGGGCAGGCTGCGCCTGCCGATGCCGTGGAAGCCGTCGCAGGCCGCCACGTAGTCGCACTCCAGTACCTGTTCGTGCTCGCCCTGGGCGAAGCGGATGCGGGGGCGGTCGGTCTCGACGGCTTCCACGGCGCTGGCGCGGGCGCCGAAGAGGATCTGTCCGTCGTCGGCCAGGCGGCGGGCGATGAGGTCCTTGACGATCTCGGTCTGGGCCCAGATCTGGACGTCGCGTCCGCACAGGTCGGTGAAGTCCACGCGGTGTGAGCGTCCCGAGAAGCGCAGTTCGATGCCGTGGTGGGTGGTGCCCTCGCGGTCCATGCGCTCGCCCAGGCCCGCCTCGCGCAGCAGGTGGGCCACGCCGTGTTCGACCACGCCGGCGCGTTGGCGGGCCTGGACGTAGTCGCGCTCGCGCAACTCCAGGACGACCGACTCGATGCCCGCCAGGTGCAGCAGGTGGGAGAGCAGGAGCCCGGAGGGTCCCGCTCCGATGATGCCGACGCGTGTGCGCATCCGGTCGTCCCCTCGTCCAGTGGGCGCGTGCGCCCAGACACCCCAATTGTTCGAATAACGAACAACCATTCACATGAAGAACATTTGGCAGCCTAGCGAGGCCCGCGCGGCCCTGGCAACGCGCCCTCCGAACCCGCTGAGCGGGACCGGCCACCCCCCGACCCGCCCGCGGCGGGCCGCGGATGCGCCTTGACCGGGTGAGGCGCAGCACTTATGTTCGCCCAAAGAACATGTGTTCGCTAAACGTACGCCGGTGGGCTCCCGCGCCCTCCCCCCTCACGCCCAGAACCAGCGGGCCCCCAGGGGCGGACCGCCCGACCCCGCCACAGCGCACCAGGCGGCCCGCGCACCGGCCGCCTCCCCCGAGCGGCGCCCATGAGCTCCCGCACCCGTCGAAGGAGACCACCGTGACCCTGTTCGCCTCCCCGGACTTCACCCGCGCCGTCTTCACCGGGGCCTGGACCCCGGCCCGGGGCGGTGAGGCCCCCGTCGTCTCACCCTCCACCGGTGCCGTCCTGGGACACACCGGCATCGCCGACGCCCACGACGTGGCCCGGGCCGCGGCCCGGGCCGCGCGCGCCCAGCGCGACTGGGCGGCGGCCTCCTTCGAGGAGCGCGCCGCCGTCCTGCGCCGCGCCGGGGACCTGGTCCAGGCCCACGCCCAGGAGATCACGCTCTGGCTGCGCCGCGAGGGCGGCGCGGCGGCCGGGATGGCGGCCTTCCAGGTGAAGGTGGCGGCGGGGGAGTGCTTCGAGGCCGCGGCCCTGGCCTCCCAGCCCCACGGGGAGATCCTGCGCACCGGCAAGCCCCGGCTGAGCTTCTCCCGCCAGGTCCCGGTCGGCGTGGTGGGGGTGATCGCCCCGTTCAACGTCCCCCTGATCCTGGGCATCCGCTCGGTCGCCCCGGCCCTGGCGGTGGGCAACGCGGTCATCCTCAAACCGGATCCGCGCACGGCCGTGTGCGGCGGCGCGGTCCTGGCCGAGGTGATGCGTCGCGCGGGTGTGCCCGAGGGCGTGTTCCAGGTGCTGCCCGGCGGGGCGGCGGCGGGTGAGGCGCTGGTCGCCGACCCGCACGTGCGCGTCATCTCCTTCACCGGCTCCACCGCGGCCGGACGCAAGGTGGGGGAGGCGGCCGGGCGCCACCTCAAGCGCGCCCACCTGGAACTGGGCGGCAACTCACCGCTGGTGGTGCTGGACGACGTGGACGTGGAGGCGGCCTCCTCGATCGGCGCGTGGGGGTCCTTCCTGCACCAGGGGCAGATCTGCATGAGCACCGGCCGCCACCTGGTGCACGAGGCCGTCGCCGACGCCTACGTCGAGCGCCTGGCCGAGCGCGCCCAGGCGTTGACGGTGGGCGACGCCGAGAGCGAGGAGGCCGTGCTGGGCCCGGTGATCGACGCGGGCCAGCGCGACAAGATCCACGCCCTGGTCACGGGCAGTGTGGACGCGGGCGCGGTGCTGCGCGCGGGCGGCACCTACGAGGGGCTGTTCTACCGGCCCACCGTCCTGGACCGGGTGGACGCCGCCACCCCGGCCTACGCCCAGGAGGTGTTCGGCCCGGTCGCCCCGGTGGTGCGCTTCTCCTCGATCGACGAACTGGTGGAGCTGGCCAACTCCACCGAGTACGGACTGTCCCTGGGGGTGCTCACGAGCAACCCCATGCGGGGGATGGAGATCGCCGACCGGGTGCCCAGCGGCATCGTGCACATCAACGACCAGACCGTGGACGACGAGGCCGTGGCCCCCTTCGGCGGAGTGGGCGACTCGGGCACGGGTTCGCGGTTCGGGGGCACCCGCGCCAACCTGGAGGCCTTCACCGAGACCCAGTGGGTGACCATGCGGGCCGACCCGTCCCGCTACCCCTTCTAGGCACCCGCGGGCGCGGGGGAAGAAGGCCCCCGCGCCCGCGCGGAACCGTGGGCGGGCTCAGGCGGAGATGCCGCCGTCGCTCGTCAGGAGCTGGCCGTTGACCCACCGCCCCCGGGGCGAGCACAGGAACTCCACCAGGTCCGCGGTGTCCTGGGGCGTGCCCAGGCGCCCCAGCGGGGTGTGCCGGGCGCACTCGGCCTTGGTCCGCTCCGACATCCAGCCGGTGTCCACGGGGCCGGGGTTGACGACGTTGGCGCTCACCCCCAGGTGGGCCAGCTCGCGCGCGCAGGAGAGCACGATGCGGTCCAGGGCGCCCTTGCTCGCGCCGTAGGGCAGGTTGCCCACGGTGTCGTCGCTGGTCAGGGCCACGATCCGTCCGCTGCCGTGCTCGCCCGCAAAACGCAGGCCGAACTCGCGGGCCAGCTGCCAGGTGGCGCGCGCGTTGACCGCGAAGTGCCGGTCGAAGCTGTCCACGGTGGTCTCCAGCAGAGTGGAGTCGACCGACTCGCAGTGGCACATGATGAGCGCGCTCACCGGGCCCAACCGCTCCTGGACGGTGTCGAAGACGCGTGCGGCGGTGGCGGTGTCGGCCAGGTCGGCCTCGACCGCCACGGCGCGGGCGCCGTGTCCGGCCAGGGCGTCCAGGGTGGAGCGGGTCGCGCCCGGTTCGGCGCCCCAGCTCATGCGGGCGTCGTAGGCGCTCCAGTGGGTGAAGGCCACGTCCCACCCCGAGGCGGCCAGGCGGCGGGCGACGGCGGAGCCGATGCCGACGGTGCGGCCCACCCCGGTGACCAGGGCGACGGGGCGGGGCGTACCGGAGGAGGGCGGTGTGTGCGTCATGGGGGTGATGCTCGCCCAGTCCCCGCGCGGTCCGCCAGTGGTTTTCCCCCGGGACCCGGGTGCGCCCCTATCCGGTCAGGTCGGGGATCACGCGCGGGCCCACCCGCCGCACGTGGTCGCGAAAGAGCGCCACCGCCGGGGGTTCGTAGCCCCCGCCCGATCCCTGCCGGGGCCAGACCACCCCGATGGGGCGGCGCGCGTCCACGCCCTGGATCCCCAGCTCCACCGTCCCGCTCAGCGGTCCCTTGGGGCGCGCGGGGAGCACCGACACCCCCAGCCCCGCCGCGACGAGCCCGCGCGCGGTGGCGATGTCGTCGGCCTCGAAGGCCACCCGGGGCGTGAACCCCGCCCGCTCCACGATGCGGTCGGTGAGGTGGCGCACGCCCCGCCCCGGCTTGAGCAGGATGAACTCCTCACCCGCCGCCGCGGTCACCGCCACCCCCGGCGCCGCCGCGTCCCCCTCCCCGCCTTCTGTCCCGCCGTGCGGCCCTCGTCCGGTGCCCGCGCGCCCCGCTCGCTCCGCCCCGCCCTCCGGCTCCCGCGCGTGCGCCGCCCCCGGCCCGGTGCCCGCGTGCTGCTCTCGCGCTGTCGCGTCCGGCGCCTGGGGTTCCCGGCGTCCCTGTGCCAGCGCGTGCCCCTCGGGCACCACCAGGCGCAGCACCTGGGTGTGCAGCGTCGCCGACGCCAACCCCTGCTGACCCGAGGGCAGCGGCGAGGTCAGCGCCAGGTCCGCGCCGCCCGCGGTGAGCCTGTGCAGCGACTGCGCCCACGGCTCCTGGGTCAGGGAGAAGCGCACCCCCGGGTGCAGGGCGCGAAAGCCCCGCAGCAGCGCCGGGACCACCTCCACCCCCAGCGTGGGCAGGAACGTCAGCGCCACCCGCCCCTCCTCCGCCCCCGTCAGCTCCGCCAGGCCCTGGCGCAGGTCCGCCAGCGCCCGCTCCACGTGCGGCAGCAGCAGCCTTCCGGCGCGGGTCAGCCGCACCCCGCGCCCGGTGCGCTCCACCAGCGCCATCCCCAGCTCCTCCTGCGCCCGGGCCAGCGCCCGGCTCAGGGTCGGCTGGGGCATGCCCAGCGCCTCGGCGGCCTGGGTGATGTGCTCGGTCGCGGCGACGGCCGCCACCATCCGCAACCGGGGCGCCAGCACCTGTGCCAGGGCGTCCGCGTCCAGGCCGTCGCCGTGCTCGGTCCGTTCCATGCGTTCCAGTATGGATCAACGGCAAAGCATGCATTGGACGTATGAAACCGGTCTTTCTAGCGTGGACGGTATGACCCTGACCAGCGCCTCACCGCCCGACCACGACACCCGCCCCCGTGCGGGCTCCGGCGCCTACCGGCGCACGGTCATCGCGCTGGTGGCCGCCGCCGTGGCGACCTTCGCCCAACTGTGGTCGGTCCAGCCGATCCTGCCCGCGATCGCCGACGGTTTCGGCGCCTCGGCCTCCCAGGCCGCGCTCGCGGTCTCGCTGGCCACCGGCGGCCTGGCCGGGTTCACCCTCGTCTGGAGCGGGGCGGCCGACCGCTTCGGGCGCGCCCGCGTCATCGGCGCCTCCCTGCTGGCCGCGACCCTGCTGGGCTGTGTGATCCCCTTCGCCGCCGACCTGTGGCCGCTGCTGGTGCTGCGCGCGCTCCAGGGCGCGGCCCTGGGCGGGGTGCCCGCCGCGGCCGTGGCCTACCTGTCCGAGGAGATCCACCCCGCCGACGCCCCGCGCGCCACGGGCCTGTACATCGCGGGCAACCCGCTGGGCGGGATGGGCGGGCGCCTGCTGGCCGGGTTCGCCGCGGACCTGGGCGGCTGGCAGTGGGGGATCGCCGCCAACACCCTGCTGGCCCTGGCCGCCCTGGCCGTGTTCGCGCTGGTCCTGCCCCGCCGCCCGCGCGCCCCCCGGCCCGCCAGGGCGGGAGGCGCGCCGCAGGGGAGCGCCGCCGCGCGGGATGGGGCGTCCCCACCGGACGAATCGGGCGAATCGGCCGGGGTCGGGATGGGCGCCCGCCTGCGCGCCGCGGTGGCCACACCCGGACTGCTCGCCCTCTACACCCAGGCGCTGCTGCTCATGGGCGCCTTCATGACGGTCTACAACCTGTTGGGTTTTCGCCTGATGGCCGAACCCTTCGGGCTCTCCCAGGCCGCCGCCTCGCTGCTCTTCCTGTCCTACACCGCCGGGATGCTGGGGTCGGCGGTGGCGGGGGGCGCCACCGCGCGCTGGGGCGGGTACGCGGTGCTCACCACCGCCACCGCGGCGATGGCCGCCGGGCTGGGCGGGATGTTCGCCACGGCCCTGCCGGGTCTGCTGGCCGCCCTGCTGGTGATGACCTTCGGCTTCTTCTGCGCGCACGCCACCGCCTCGGCCTGGGTGGGCACCCGCGCGGTGCGGGGGCGGGCCCAGGCCATGGCGGTCTACACCCTGGCCTACTACCTGGGGTCGAGTCTGTTCGGCTGGCTGGGCGGCCTGGTCTACGACACCGTGGGCTGGGGCGGCGCGGTGGTCTTCGCCCTGGGGCTGTGCGCGGCGGCCGCCGTGGCGGGCCTGCGCCTGCGCCGACTTCGGTAAGGGCCTGGGGGGCAGCGCCCGGCGTCGCGTGCCGTGCGCCGACGCCGGGCGGGGTACGACACGGGCGGCGCTGCGGGCGGCGTGCTTGTCCCCGGGCCCGCCCGGGGAGAGGGTGGGGAGGAAGCGAGCCGCCGTGGTAGTTTAAATTTAAACTACATTGGCAGGCACCCGGCGAACTCGACGGAGGGTGAGGGACATGGACGTGCGCCCCGCGGGAATCCACCACGTGACCGCGATCGCCAGCGATCCGCAGGCCAACGCCGACTTCTACCTGCGCGCCCTGGGCATGCGCATGGTCAAGCGCACGGTCAACTTCGACTCGCCCCAGACCTACCACCTGTACTACGGCGACCGCGCGGGCAACCCCGGCACCATCATGACCTTCTTCCCCTGGCCCGGCGCGCCCCGCGGGCGCGTGGGCGCGGGCCAGGCCACCACCACGACCTTCTCCGTCCCCGAGGGCTCCCTGGGCTGGTGGGCCCGGCACCTGGCCTCCCTGGACGTGGAGGCCACCCGCCCCGCCGAGCGCGGCGAGGAGGACGTGCTGAGCCTGCGCGACCCCGACGGCCTGGTCATCGAACTGGCCGCCAGCGCCGACCACCACGACACCGACCCCTGGGACGGGGGAGCGGTGCCGCCCGAGCACGCCATCCGCGGCATCCGCGCCGTCACCCTCACCGAACAGGACGTGGAGGGCACCGTCCGGATGCTGGGCGACCAGCTCGGCTTCCACCTGGCCGGTGAGAGCGGGGACCGCACGCGCTTTCACACCAACGCCTCCGGCCAGGGCGTGGGCACCATCGTCGACGTGGTGGCCGACCCCGGGGCGGCGCGCGGCCTGGTCGCCGCCGGAACCGTGCACCACGTGGCCTACCGCGCCCCCGACGGCCCCGTCCAGGAGGCCTGGCGCCAGCGGCTGGAGGCGGACGGCGTGGGCGTGACCGAGGTCCGCGACCGCTGCTACTTCACCTCCATCTACTTCCGCGAGCCCGGCGGCGTGCTGCTGGAGATCGCCACCGACGGCCCCGGGTTCGACTACGACGAGCCGCTGCTGGAACTGGGCCGCTCGCTCAGGCTCCCGCCGTGGCTGGAGCCCGACCGCGAGCAGATCGCCGCCCACCTGCCCGCCCTGGAGACCGGCCGGTGAGCGCCGTCGACGACTTCGTCCACGTCTTCACCCCCGCCAGCGCGCCGGACGCGCCCACCCTGCTGCTGCTCCACGGCACCGGCGCCGACGAGCACGACCTGCTGCCGCTGGGGCGGGCCCTGGCCCCGGGCGCGGCCCTGCTCTCCCCGCGCGGCAGGGTGGACGAGAACGGGATGAACCGCTGGTTCCGCCGCCTGCGCGAGGGCGTCTTCGACGTCGAGGACCTCATCGAGCGCACCGTCGAACTCGCGGCCTTCGTCACCGAGGCCGCCCGCGCCTACGACCTGGACCCCGAGAGGATCGTGGTCAGCGGGTTCTCCAACGGGGCCAACACCGGCGCCGCCCTGCTGCTGCTCCACCCGCATCTGGTGCGGGGCGCCGCCCTGTTCGCGGCCGGGGCGCCGCTCCAGGGGCGCGAACCCGACCCGGTGGACCTGTCCGGGGTCCAGGTGTTCCTGGGCTCGGGCGCGGCCGATCCCATCACCACCCCGGACCAGGCGCGCCTGCTGGCCGACCAGCTCCGGGAGCGGGGGGCACGGGTGCGGTCCGAGGAGCACCCCGGGGGACACCAGGTGGCGCCCCGGGTGCTGGAGCGGGCCCGCGCCTGGTTCGAGCACGCCCGGTTCTGACCCGGGCCCGTAAGACCGCGGCGGCGTTCCCTGACCTTGGGCGCCGCCGCTTCGCGTGTGTGGGGGCCGTGTGCTCCCACTTGTGGGAAAAGGAGAGCGCGACACTCACCGACATGGATACCATCGGCGATGAAATGCGCACCCAAAGTGACATGGAGTGGTTTTCGTGTGCTTGATGCAACGTGTCCTGGCCGGTACCGCGGCCGGTGCGGTCCTGGCCACCGTCGTGCTGGTCGGCGCCGCCCCGGCCTCCGCGGACTCCGTGGCCTCCGGGTTCTCCCGACCCCTGCACTTCCTCAGTGACGAGGGCCTCTTCGACGACGTCATCGACAACATCACCATCACCGTCTGAGCATCGGCCCCGCAGCTCCGGCTCCGTCATCGCCGGACGTCCACGACGTCGTCCTCCCTCCCGGGTGGGCGTCCCAGGGGCGGATCCCCGGGGCGGGCGGGCACAGTGGCGCACGGCGGGTTCACCCCTTCCTCGTGGACCCGCCCGTGGCGCCTCCGAGCGTCGGCGGCCGTGCGCACCGGTCTGGGCGGGGCCCGTCCCTGACCCACGCGGCAGGGCCGCTGTTTTTCCGCAGGCAAAGGACACCCTGGGACAAAACACACCACGGGGTGCGGAGTAGGCTTCCTGCGTCAGCCATCCCCGCCACGAAAAGAACCCATGATCACCTCTTCCCTCGGGCGCGTGCGGTAGATGGACCCCGAGATCCTCGGCCTGCTCCTGCTGGTCGGCGTCGCAGCGGGCTGGGTCGACGCCGTCGTCGGCGGAGGCGGTCTGCTCCTGCTGCCCGCCCTGCTGGTCGCCGCGCCCACCACACCCCTGGCCACCCTGCTGGGCACCAACAAGCTCGGCGCCGTCTTCGGCACCACCTCCGCCGCCCTGGCCTACGCCCGCAAGGTCAGAACCGACCGCCGCGTGGTCGTGCCCACCGCGGCCCTGGCCCTGCTGGGCTCGGGGCTGGGCGCGGCCATGGCCGCCGCGCTCACCGCCGACGTGCTCAAACCCGTCATCATGGTGGTCCTGGCCGGGGTCGCCCTCCTGGTCTACTTCCGCCCCGCCATGGGCGTGGAGTCCGACCGGCGCCTGCGCACACGCAACCGCGCCCTGGCGGTCGTGGCCGTCGCGGGCCTGGCCGTGAGCTTCTACGACGGCCTCATCGGCCCCGGCACCGGCGTCTTCCTCATCATCGCCTTCACCGCCGTGGTCGGCATGGACTTCGTCGAGGCCTCGGCCTCGGCCAAGATCGTCAACGTGTGCACCAACCTGGGGGCGCTGGTCGTCTTCGGCCTGGGCGGCCACATCGACTGGCTGCTGGGCCTGGGGCTGGCGGTGTGCACCATCATCGGCGCCCAGATCGGCGCGCGCATGGCCCTGCGGCGGGGCTCGGGGTTCGTGCGCGCGGTCCTGCTCGTGGTCGTCATCGCCCTGCTCGTGCGCATGGGCTGGGACATCTTCACCTAGAGTGCGCCGCCCCCGCCGCGCGCGGCGCGGTCAGCTCCGCAGCCCGTAGAAGTGCACCGGCGAGTTCGCCGCGAAGCCGATACGCGGATACACGGGCGCGCCGGCCGCGGTCGCGTGCAGGACGGCGCGGGTCAGGCCGCTGGCCCGCGCGCCCTCGTACAGGGCCTTGCGGGTGACGGCCTCCCCGTAGCCCCTGCGCTGCCACTGCGGTGCCGTGGCCACGAGCACGACGAAGAGGCGGCCCCGCGCCTGCACCGTCGCGGCGCACGTCACCGCCACCCCCTCGCGCACGCCCAGGTAGGCGTGGACCCGGCTCTTCCACAGGGCGGACCCGAGGAGCCCGTCGCGGCCGTCGCGCAGCGCGAAGCCGTAGGCGCGCGAGTTCAGGTCCGCGTAGGAGCGCAGGTGTTCGTCGGTGCTCACGCGTACGAACGCCAGGTCGGGGTGGGAGGGCTCGGGCAGGGGCGGCAGGTCCGCGGCCATGCCGGTGCCGGAGAAGGCGTGCTCCAGGCCCGCCCTGTGGGCGGCCTCGCGCACGGTCGCGCGCGCCTGTCGGCCGAGCAGGTCCTCGAAGAGCCACAGGAAACCGGGGTGCCTCTTGGAGCGCATGACCTGCGCCGCCCGGTCCAGGGCGCGCTCGACGTCCGCCGCGTCCGCGTCGACGCCGGTCAGCGTGACGCAGTTCCAGAAGGCGAACCGGCAGTCGGCCCAGCGCACGGCCAGGCCCGGCAGGTCGCGCACGTCGGCGCGTGTGTCGCGGTCGAGCACCAGGGCGCGCCAGACCAGGGCGAGCTGCTCCATCGACTCGATCGACTCCGCGCGATCCCTCATGGCGACCCCTCGGCGGGTGGGGCCCGGCAGGGGGCCCGCCGGGCGCTGTGGCACGCGGCCGCTGCGGCGAACGGGTCGTCGCCGGTCGGGGTCAGCGCGTGGCTTGCGTGCACATGGTCGCGGACGGGCTCCGGGTTACCGGCGGGTTCGCCCGATCCGTGACCTCGGGGCGCTCACACCGCGGGCTCGGTCCGTCCGCTCAGCGCGGCCGTCACGTCCTGGACGATGCGGTGCGCGGCGTGGTGGTTGGCCGCGCCCCACACGTCGTGGTCCATCCGGTACACCCGCTCCTGCCGCACCGCCTGGAGGTTGGACCACACCCCCTGGGAGAAGGTGCGGGGCGCGTCGGGGTAGCCCGATCCGGCCAGGACGAAGACCGCGTCGCCGTCCGCGCGCTCCAGGTGCTCATGGCCCAGGGGGATGAAGTCGGTCCGGCCCTCGGCGCGGCGCTGGCCCCGGGGCCGGGGCAGGCCCAGGTCCTGGACGACCTGCCCGGGGAAGGAGGCGGGCGTCTCCAGGCGTATCTCGCTCCGGCTCTGCAAGCGCACCAGCGACACCTCGGTGGCGGCCGGGTCGACCCCGGCCGCGGTGATCTGCTCGCGCGCCTGCTGCAGGGCCGCCTCGTACTCGGCCGCCGCCTGTTCGGCCTGCTCGGAGGCGTCGAGCACGGCGGCGACCTGGTGCAGGTGGTCGCGCCAGGAGCCGGTGCCCTCCCACTCCAGCAGCACCGTCGGCGCGATGGCCTCCAGGCTCGGGAGCATCTGCGCCTGGGCGCCGGACTGGGTGCGGACGCCGATGATCAGGTCCGGTGCGGCGTTGGCCAGCGCCTCGAGCCGGATGTCGTCCTCGGCGGGGGAGTTGGTCACCAGCATCAGCGCGTCGCCGTCGGCGCCCGGGGGCAGGAAGGGGGCCAGTCCCTGTTCGGGTGCGCCGGGGGCGCCCATGGTCGCGGCCACGTCGTGTCCCAGCAGGGTGGCGGCGGCCAGGGTCGGGCGCCACAGGACGGCGACGCGCTCGGGTGTGGCGGGGATCTCCACCTCCCCGTTGGCGGCCTGCACGGTGCGCGTGGGCCCGTCCTGGCGCGGTGGGGAGGGGGGTGGCGCAGCGGTGCAGCCGGACAGGGTCAGCGCCGTCAGGGCGGTTAGTGTGGCCAGGGCACGCGCAGAACGCGACAACTCGGGCATAACAGGCACCCTTCCGTGCGAACAGGACGAAGGCAAGGCTAACCTGTCCGGGGCGGCGCGCAGCTTATCCGGTGCCGCCCCCGGGCTGCACCCCACCAGGTCAGCCGCGCCCACCACCCACGCGACAACGAACGGGGAAGCCGTGGCCCTGCGCGCCCCCACCCTCACGCGCCCCACCCTCACCAGGCGCATCATCCGCCCCATCGGGCTGGTCGCCGCCCTGGGCCTGCTCGCCCTGTGCGCCCTGCTCAGCGTCACCGTCGGCACCAAACCCATCCCCGCCGCCGACGTGTGGGCCGCGCTGACCGCCTACGACGGCTCCTACGACCACGACGTCATCCGCAGCCTGCGCGTGCCCCGCACCGTCATCGGCGTCTTCGTCGGCGCCGCCCTGGGCCTGGCCGGAGCCCTCATGCAGGCCCTGACCCGCAACCCCCTGGCCGAACCGGGCATCCTCGGCGTCAACTCCGGCGCCGCCGCGGCCGTGGTCATCGCCGTCATCGCCTTCGGCGCCACCGGCACCGGCTACGTCTGGCCCGCCTTCGTCGGCGCCGCCCTGGCCGCCGTCGCCGTCTACGCCCTGGGCTCACGCGGACGCGCGAGCGCCACCCCCGTACGCCTGGCCCTGGCCGGAACCGCCGTCGCCGTCGTCCTCCAAGGCCTCATCCACGGCGTGTTCGTCCTCAACGAGTTCGTCTTCGACCGCATCCGCTTCTGGCAGGTCGGCTCCCTGGTCGGACGCGACCTGGACGTCTTCTGGCAGGTGGCGCCCTTCCTCATCGCGGGCGTGGTCCTCACCCTGTGCCTGGGCCCCTCCCTCAACGCCGTCGCCCTGGGCGACGACCTCGCCGCCACCCTGGGCGCCAACATCCCCCTCATCCGCGCCGCCACCGCCGTGGGCGTCATCCTGCTGTGCGGCGCCGCCACCGCCGCCGCGGGCCCCATCTGGTTCGTCGGCCTGATCATCCCCCACGCCGCGCGCCTGGTCACCGGACCCGACCAGCGCTGGCTGCTGCCCTACTCCGCGGTCCTGGGCGCCGTCCTGCTCACCGCCGCCGACACCCTGGGCCGCGTCATCGTCCCAGGCGCCGAACTGGAGGTCGGCATCATCACCGCCTTCGTCGGCGCCCCCCTGTTCATCGCCCTGGTCCGCAGCACGAGAATGGCCCACCTGTGAGCCGCACCCTGACACCGCGCCGCCCACAGGCGCCCGCCCGCACCACACCCCGCGGCTCCTTCGCCCTGCGCCTGTTCGGTGAACGCCTGTCCCTGCTGGTGCGCCCGCGCACCCTCGCGGTCGCCGCGGTCCTGACCGCGCTCAGCATCGCCACCCTGGTCGTCTCGGTGGCCGTGGGCGACTACGAGATCCCGCTCGGCGCCGTGCCCGCCGCGATTGTGGGCTACGGCGAACGCCTGGACGTGTTCTTCGTCCAGGGTGTGCGCCTGCCCCGCGCCCTGACCGCCATCGGCGTGGGCGCCGCACTGGGCATCGCCGGAGCCGTCTTCCAGAGCCTGTCGCGCAACGCCCTGGGCAGCCCCGACATCATCGGCTTCACCGGCGGCGCCGCCACCGGGGCCGTCGCCGTCATCCTGCTCTTCGGCGCCGGACGCCTGGCGGTCTCCCTGGGCGCCATCGCCGGAGGCATGCTCACCGCCGCCGCCGTCTACCTGCTCTCCACCAAGAACGGCGTCCAGGGCTACCGGCTGGTCCTGGTCGGCATCGGCATGGCCGCCATGCTCGGCGCCGTCCGCGACTACCTGCTCACCCGCGCCGAACTCACCGACGCCCTCGGCGCCCAGATCTGGATGATCGGCAGCCTCAACGGCCGCGGCTGGGCCGAGGTCGCGGCCGTGTGGATCTGCCTGGCCCTGCTGGGACCGGTCCTGCTCGCCCTGGGCCAGCGCCTGCGCTTCATGGAACTGGGCGATGACACCGCGCGCGGCCTGGGCGTGCCCGTGCGCTCCACCCAGCTGATCGCCCTGGCCGCCGCCAGCGCACTGACCGGCGCCGCCATCGCCGTCTCGGGCCCCATCGGCTTCGTCGCCCTGGCCGCACCCCAGCTGGCCCGGCGCCTGGCCCGCACCGGCGGCACCACCCTGGCCGGATCCGCGCTCATGGGCGCCGCCCTGCTGGTGGTGGCCGACCTGGTCGCGCTGCGCGCCCTGGCCCCCACCCAGCTGCCCGTCGGCGTGGTCACCGCCGTCATCGGCGGCAGCTACCTGATCTGGCTGCTCTACACCGAATGGCGCGGCGGACGTGCCTGACCGAGACCGAGGAAGAACGATGACCAGCCCCGACCACGCCGCCTCCCGCCTCAACGGACGCGACCTCACCCTGGCCTACGACCAGCGCGTCATCTCCCAGGACCTGGCCGTCACCATCCCCGACAACTCCTTCACGGTGATCGTGGGACCCAACGCCTGCGGCAAGTCCACCCTGCTGCGGGCCCTGTCGCGCACCCTCAAGCCCGCGCACGGCCACGTGCACCTGGACGGCAGGGCCATCAGCTCCTACCCCGCCAAGGAGGTCGCCCGCCGCCTGGGGCTGCTGCCGCAGACCTCCATCGCCCCCGACGGCATCGGCGTGGCCGACCTGGTGGCCCGCGGCCGCTTCCCCCACCAGGGGTTCCTGCGCCAGTGGTCCAAGCAGGACGAGGCGGTCGTGGCCGAGGCCATGGCCGCCACCGGGGTGGCCGAACTGGCCGAGCGGTCGGTGGACGAGCTCTCGGGCGGGCAGCGCCAGCGCGTGTGGCTGGCCATGGTCCTGGCCCAGCAGACCCCCCTGCTGCTGCTGGACGAGCCCACCACCTACCTCGACATCGCCCACCAGATGGACATGCTCGACCTGTGCGCGCAGCTGCACGCCGAACGCGACTACACCCTGGTCGCGGTCCTGCACGACCTCAACCACGCCTGCCGCTACGCCACCCACCTGATCGTGATGAAGGAGGGCGCCATCGTCGCCGAGGGAGACCCCTCCACCGTGGTGACCGCCTCCCTGGTCGAGGAGGTCTTCGGCCTGCCCGTGCGCATCATCGCCGACCCCGAGACCGACACCCCGATGATCGTGCCCGTCGACCGCCGCGGCTCCACCCGCTGACCCCGCTCCCGCCATCGACGGCCCGGACACGGGAACAGCGGGAGGCGGGGGAGGGGCGCGGGACGCCGCCCCGCGGTGCCACCCATTACCCCCCGCCTCGTGACACGCGGTGGGGCCCGGCTCGCACACGCGAGTCGGACCCCACCGCGCCCCTCCCGGGGGGCGCCCCCTCTCAGGCCCCCGACAGCTCCAGGCGCAACACCAGAGCCACCAGCTCCACCAACACCTCCTTGACCGACTCCCGGTCCCGGGCGTCGCACAACAGCAACGGCACCCGCTCCTCCAGGTCCAGCGCCACCCGCACGTCGTCCGCCCGGTGCGTGCGCTGCCCGTCGAAGCAGTTCACCGCCACCACGAACGGCACCCCGCGCGACTCGAAGAAGTCGATCGCGTCGAAGGAGTCCGCCAGCCGCCGGGTGTCGGCCAGCACCACCGCCCCCAAGGCGCCCTCGGTCAGCTCCTCCCACATGAACGAGAACCGCCGCTGGCCCGGCGTACCGAACAGGTACACCACCGTCGACCCGTCCAGCGTGATCCGGCCGAAGTCCAAAGCCACCGTCGTGGTCGCCTTGGCCTCCACCCCGTCCAGATCGTCCACGCCCACACTCTCGGAGGTCATGACCTCCTCGGTGTGCAGCGACTCCACCTCGCTCACCGCCGAGACCAGGGTGGTCTTACCCGCCCCGAAGCCTCCCGCGACCACGATCTTGAGGGTGTCGGGAACCGGTCCCGCACCCTCGGCGTCCATCACGACCAACGACCCATCCACTCCACCTCGACACCAGCTTGCCCCTCACAGCTGACGGATGCGCTCCAGCACCGAGCGCAGCGTCCCGGCGTCGGGCCGGTGCCGCTCCCAGTCGGAGGTGCGCACCACCACACGGCCCTGGTCCAACAGGTCCGCCAGCAAGATCCGCGTCACCCCCAGCGGAAACCCCGACCGCGAGGCCACCTCGGCCACCGACACCGGCCCCGCGCACAGCGACAGGATCAGCTCCAGCTCCGGGTCCACCTCCCCGGCGGGAGCCGCGGCGACCGCGACCACCTGCGAGGTCATCGAAAAGTCCGTACGCGAGGGACGCGTGCGCCCACCCGTCAACGAGTACGGCCGGATCAGACTCGACTCGAACGACCACTCCCGTCCCGACTCCCGACCGGGCGGCTCAGCGTCCACGCCCTCACCTCCTCGCGCTCCCGCGCCGCGGCAGCGCCGACAGGTGCGGGCCCACCTGGCGCACCAGGCGGTTCACCTCGAACGCCGCCTGGCCCATGTCGCACGTGGACTCGGCCACCAGCGCCAGCGACGCGCCCTGGCCCGCCGCCAGCACGAAGAAGAACACGTTGTCCATCTCCACCACCGTCTGACGCACCTCCGCCGCGCCCAGTTGCCCGCGCGCGCCCCGGGCCAGGCTCGCGAAACCGGACGCGATCGCGGCCAGCCGCTCACCCTGCTCGCGCCCCAGGTCCGCCGAGCACGACAGCAGCAACCCGTCCGCGGACAGCAACAGCGCGTGCCGCGCCCCCGCCACCCGCCGCACCAGGTCGCCCAGCAGCCAGTCCAGCGTCCTGGCGGGGGACTGCTCCTCCACCGCGTCGGCCGTCCGGCCTCCCGCCGCAGCGTCCGCCGTCATCGACATCACCCTTCCGAGCTCTCACCGGGGCGCGCACCGCGCGCGCCGTCTCCATCCCCGTCCAGGGGCTGCGCGCGCCCGCGCAGGCTCCCGGACTGGAAAGCACTCATCATCGACCGGATCTCTGTCAGCGGCCGTTCGGCCGCCGCCTCCCGGCCCGCGTCCGCCCCGGGCCGCGTCGGGGCGGGCGCGGGTTGGACGCTCTTGCGCCGCCGCCGGGGCAGCCCCTTGTAGGTCTCGCCCATGTCCTCGCCGGTGTCCACAGCCTCGCCCGCGGCCTCGGCCGCAGTCTCGTCCGTGCTCTCCCGCGCCGCCTGCCGCTCCCGCTCGGGCGCTGGCCGCCCACCCTCTTGTGGCGAAGCGAAGGCCCCGCCCGCCGGGACCAGCCGCTGGGACCGCTCGGTGAGCGCTGTCGCGGGCACCGCGGCCCGGGCGCGGACCGGCTCCGGGGC